>JAZQYM010000089.1:0-52135 GCA_045633525.1 Alistipes sp.
CCTTGGCTCGCTTCTCAGCGGCTTTCTTCTCATCCTCGGTTAGCTCCTTCGTAGTATTATTATCTTCAAGTGACTTGTCTGGCTCTGGCGTAAGACCTAAGCGTTTCATCACCTCCTGCATATTCTGCGAAGATGACACTACCTCTTTCTGTGCTTCATCAACGGCTTTCTTATAGTCGTTGACTTGCTTTGTCATGCGCCCTATATCAAAGCCTTTTATCGTTACATTCTTTGAGTTATCTACACCCGATGGCGTAGTAGTGAGATATAGCTGCCTCGCTAATTCATCTCCCGACAAAGTTCCAGCAATTGCCTTGTCAAGTACACTTTTTAACCTTGTCGCTACTTCATTTTCGTTGTAGACACTATTCCATGAAGCATCTATCTCTGGAAGCTTCCCTGTAAGCTGATAGTCTGCCACAAGTTTGCTTATAGCGGCATCCATTTCAGCCTTCATCTGCGTATATTGAAGCTCGGCATTGGCTAAGCCTGCGAGTTTCTCTCCGTGCTGGTCTTGCAGTGCTCCAAGTTGGATACGCTTTATCTGCTCCTCATTGTATGCTTTGAGGTTTTTGGTAAGCGTATCCATCGCTGTAGCCTCATTATCCAATCCCTCAATAAGGCTCGGACTAATAGCCTTTAGCCGGTTAATTATATTTACACGATCTTCCTCTCCAAGATTAGCATCACGGAGTCTCCCCACAAGCCTATTTACCTCAATATACTCATCATACGCAGCCTTCTCAAGTTCTCCCATCTTGCGTGTAGTGTCCTCTGTATTCTTGCCAAATTGCCATACCGCAACGCCTATAGCCGCCAATAATGAGAGTAGAATACCAAGAGGATTGGCATTTGTAGCCATATTGAGCAGAAGCATAGCATCCTTAGCCGAAGTAATAGCCTTAGCCAAGTCAATAAACATCGCAATGCTACGCCCCAATGCCATAGCCTTTTGAGTAGCTGCTACTACTATGATTGCAGTCTTATATGCTCCGTATGCCGCAATAAGTGATGATAAAACTTTGAGGATAGACTGATAATGCTCTACTACCCATGAAGCACCAGATATAAGGTCACTAATAACACCCTCAGACGACTCGCCAATCTCATTGAACATCTGATAAATGGCATCTTCAAGGTTTGATATCTGACCTGCAATAGTCTGAGATTGCTTATCCATAAGGTTATTAAACTTGCCTCCCTCTGATGTCATAGCTTGTAATGCCTTAGCCACCTCATCGAAGCCAACCTTACCAGCTGTGACAAGTTCACCAACCTTATCCTTGGTAACACCAAACTGCTTTGCTAACTCCTCAGCAAGTGGAATACCTCGGCCCATAAACTGACGCAAGTCCTGTGTAAACATGCGCCCCTGTGTACGAGTAGTACCATATAGGTATATCATATCATTCAATGGGATGGATAGACCAGAGGCTATGTTACCAAGCATCTTAATCTCATCTGTCACCTGCTCAGCAGTAGAGCCGTATGCAAGCAACATCTTTGTCGCATTAGATACATCCTGTAAGCCGAAAGGAGTCTTTGCAGCAAGGTCAATAATCTCTGTCATCAGAGTATCAGCCTTCTCTTTGCTCCCAAGCATCGTCTCAAAGGCAACCTCAAGCTGCTGTACCTCACCTCGCACCTGTACCACCTGCTTGGCAAGTGCAGCGAATGAAATACCTGCCGTAAGGCTCATAAGGCTATTCTTCATCTGTTGCCACGAAGCATCCATACGCTCTGAGTCTTTGACAACACTCGATGTCGTTGTCTTAGCAACATTTTGCAGTTCCTTGAGTTTCTTTACTGCCTCATCGTTATCTATTACTACTGTGAGATTTATCATCGTCTTTTCGTCTTTATTTGCTGGATATATCACTATATCCTATCGTGCTATTCGCCTTAGTTTTTCTATATCTGCCAAGTTGGATAAATCCAAGACATCATCATCCTTGTCTATGCTTTTATCCTCGTGCTTTCTCTCATAGTCAGTGCGCTGAGCATCAGCAAGCATCATCTCTACATTTGCCCAGCTCACGCCCCACATCAGTTCTTCCCAACTCCAATGGTATTTGGAGAAGATTGCATCTTTTTGTCCCCAGATGGTGTCACCGCCGTAGCTATCAGGCTTTCTCGGTCTTCTTGGGAAATTTTCACCGAGAGAATTTTTACCAACCTGATAGCCTTCATAAAATCCTCGTGGTAGCTCTGAAAGATTATTGTGTAGAGGATGTTAGCCAAGGCTTGAGGTGTCATCGTAGGCGACCATAAGAACTCCTGTACTCGCTCTTCAAGGTGTGTTTCTATGTCTTCTCGCGTGCGTAGCGTTGCAATAGCAATAATCTCTGCTACACGCTTAGGCTCTGAGGAGCATATCTCCCACATAGCCTTTACCACATCTGTATTAGGGTCATCAAGGATAAGGTCTAAATGGATAAGTCGCTCGGTAATGAGTGCCAAGCGACCAAGTTGTAAAGGGTATAGATGGTATGTTTGCATCTTTCCATCCCTATCCTCTATTTCAAATGATTGTGGTTTTTCTACGAGCATAGATAACGCTCGCAAGTCCATCTGTTGTTTCGGCGATAACTTTCTGTGTGTCATATTGCATAATATGATTGAGAACCCCACTGCGCTCTCGCTACGCAATGCAAGTCTTTAGCTTTCTGTGGGGTAATAGGATTACTCCTCTGTGGTGTCTGTAGGGAGTGTGGTTGGTGTAGCGATTACATCCCATCCAAGACCCTTGCCACTTGTAGGGGCCAATACATCAGCCTCCGACTGAATGAGTACAGGGTCGCCTGTTGCATTCATACCACCACCAGGGGTAGATACAATCTTTAGTCGAGCAAAAACAAGAGATGCTCCAGACTCGCCAACGAATACAGCACTTACCTCACGCTCGAATACATCAGACTTATCCTCGTCTGAATCGCCGAAGTAGAAGTCCTTAGTCTTCTGGTCATAGTCCATAGTATTCCAAGTTACCTTCTGCTCACCAGATGTTGCGTCACGAAGTGTCTGTGCTGGGAGCTTCTCACCCTCACGATGCCACTTTTTTGATGATGGCAGAGTGAAATTCAAGGTGATACCTCCCTGGTATGGCTGCGTAAACTTCTCCATCTTTGAGTAGTCTGTTGATGTGTTTACACCATCAGCAAATGGCACACCAAAATATACTGCTTTAAGACCTACTAACTGCATATCTTAATAGTTTTTAAGTTGAACTTTAATATTTGAAAATGTATAGGGAATATCTCCCTCACTAATGAGAGTTTCATCGAGAATATCAAAGAAGTAGCGACCACTTAGAGGATAGCAACGCAGAGCGTCATAGGCTATCTTTGTAAGTTCTGCCAACCTATTATTGTCAGGATAACGCTGCTCCTCCTTGTTTATCCTCGGTGTAGTATCAGGCACATAGATATTGACATTTACCGTTGCCACCTGCTGTTCTCCTATGGTATTAGACAGCGTAGAGAGCACAATAAATTCACCTGTGAGCTTATGAGTAGAGCTTGTAGGGAAATGATCAAGATACATCGTAGGCACAGCCTCAAATAATGGTGTTGTGCGTATCCAATCCCATACAAGGGATAGTATCTCTGCTGATGTTTTTCTTATCATCTTTCCTTAGCTTTAAGGTATCTCTTAAACTCATTCATTAACTTTTGTGCATTAGCCTCTACCCAATCTCCCGACCCTTGGATAACATCAAAGCCCTTTGCCTCTACATATCGCGCGTACTCCATACCCGCTACCCACACAAGATAGGTTTTATAACCTCCGAGAGTAACACCTACTTGGTTAGCGTATGCTAAACCTCGTTGATGTGCCATTTCTGCGTCAGCCTGACTCTGAGGGTCATTCCTTGGAGGTGTCTGCCCTACAAAAGAGTCGTGTACAACCTTGTTGCTCTGAACTACAATATAGCCGATAGAGTTACGGAGGTTAGATGTTTGGTCTGTATAGTTGCCATTTTCCCTCGCGTATTTAACAACACGCTCACCAAGTACCGTAAGCCAATTTATAGCCTTTCTGTCATACTCGGCTTGTGCCTCGGCAAATAGTCTATCCAGCTCTTGCGGATTATCCCACACTATACCCATAGTCTTGTTTTGGCATATCGCTGGTTTCTCACATCGTTCCCTTGCACAGCATAAGAGGCATCTATACTCTCGCCGCTATGTGGACACGCCATTGCGAAGATGTTATTCCCATTCCTATCCAATACTCTTACAGGTGTCCCCTCAGTGATAGGACACGCTCCTGCTGGTCGTGTTATCTCGTAGCTATATGCTCTCACCTCGCCATTCTGCGCTGTGATTGTGCGAGCATTGGTGTTTTGCACTGCATTACATCGCCCTGCTTTTCGCCACTCCTTAACACCCTCTTGATAAGAGCCATCAGGGAGCTGTATAGCATCCGCCTCGTAGAGATATTCAAGATAAAAAGGGTATCTTACCATAGGTCGAGAAATTCAACAGTAGGGGCATCGGTAAACTCCTCAGCAATATCGGTTAACCCATTCTCCTTAGCGATAGATACTATGCGCTTCTTAAGGCCCTCACTTGAATAACTTAAAGAATAGCCGCTATCGCTCTCACTCGATAACACAAGGAGATTGTTAAGTATGGCTATAGTTATTCGTGCTATCTCAACCTTGATAGTCACATCGTACTCATCATCATCTATGATATTGTTGTCTATGCAGTGCTTTTGCACCAGCATTGGCTCTACATCATAAGGATAGAGCATCGCCGATATCGCTTCGTAGTTCGTCATTATCTTCCCGATTATGCGTTCATAGTGTCGAGGTCGAAGATAGCAATCTTGTTAGGTGCTGTGAAGTTAGGTATCCACTCGCAACCATACTCGTTATAGCGGCCCTCCTTATCTCGCCAGTTAGAAATCCACATACCACCCTCAAGGCGTGTGTAAGTCTTGTTTGGCACAGGGTCGGTAATCTCGTATGGCTCGTGCCACATCATCTTACCAATCTTATCCTGTGGCAAGAGGGTGATGCGGTTATCCTTGAACACCTGCTCTGATGTGCCATCCTCCTTTGCTACCATATCATCTACGATACGAATGCTTGGAAGACCGATACCTGAGAATACGGTATTAGCCATATCTGGGGTGATAAGACCTCCTGATAGAGCTACCTGCGCACCTGACATAATCATCTTGTAGGTATTCTGGAACTCTGCTGAACCTACGATATTCTTATTGAAGGTGCTGCGAGACATCTCCATTACCGAGAAACGACCGAGTGTAGGGCGCAAACGCTCAACCTCTGCCTTGAGGTATGAGATAAAGTTACCCTTATCAGCAACACTTGGAGTGATCTTTGTTACTGGAAGGTCGATGTCAATAAGCTCAATACCATTAGGGTTGTTGGCATTATTTACTGTGGCCTTACCTGTTGAACGAAGCTCACCTACAACCAAGTCCATACGCTTGTGTGGAGCAAGACGCAACTGACGCATATCGTCTACGATGTAGTCGATGATGGTATTCATAGCTGCCGTCTGGTCTGACGAGCGCGAAGCATTAAACTTGTCGATAAGTGTGCGGAGCATATCGAGGCGGTCATTGTCGAGCTGGTAACGGTCGCCAAGATATGCAACCTCGCCTACACCACTGCCGAGAGAACGGCGCTGGCGCAAAGGCTTCTCTGCGTTGCGGTCAATGATGCTACCTGCTGTTACACCTGTCTGTGTACCAAGATATGTCTTGAATACACGCGACTTAGTCTCCTCAAAGTCGAGGTAGGTCTTCCAGCCAATCTTATCCTGCTCTGTTGCCATCGTGCGGTCGATAATTGCCTTGACAACATTAGGATCGTTGAATAAAATATCCAAAGTCAATTTCATATTTGTCGATGGTTAAGGGTTAAGGAATAAAGAAAAAGCGGTCGGTTAGTGTAGCCTTGTCGACCTCAGCGATTGGCGCATACAACTTAGACTCACACACCTCGAAAGCACGATAGATAGGGGTCAAAGGCTCCTTCTCTCCAGCCTTGAATGTTGCATAGTTGAGCATATTAGCAGCGTTCTTTGCAGTCTTGCCATCCGATGTAGCCGTCTCGAACAACACTACCCCAGCCTCTGCTGTTAGCGATGCGCTTACCGTGAGCAAATCGTAATCGGCGTTACCCTTGTCAATAGCACTCACCTTAACGGTAGTAGTGCCATCTGAGAGGAACATACCTACATAGGCAAGAGAATACTTTGCTACCTTCACCTTGGTGCTGTTAGCCTTCTCAACTACACGCACATTCTTTACTGCTTTAGCCTTGCGAGTAACAAGGTCAACAGTAAGTGGAGTAAGAGGCATAATTGGTGTACCTGTAGGGACATCTGAATCCTCAAAGACTACACCACCTGATAGACGCTGAATAGTGTCAATACGACACATCTCGCGCGTTACCTCCATAGGTTTCAAATCATACTTAAATCCTGCGGGCATAATTACTTGGTTTGAGATTTAACAATATTTTCGGTCTCCTTGTTGATGAGGTTTGCAATGCCCTCCGCATCACTTCGGATACCACCACCAGATGTTGGTGGCTCGGAAAACTCAAAACCTGCATCGGCAAGTGTCTGCTTTACGCCCTTGAAGAAGTCATCAACATTAGCATCATCGGCGATAGCGAAGTTACCTATCAGTGTTTCAGGTATTCCATACTCCTTAGCCTTTGCGGTGATTTCAGCCTTGCGCTGTGCTGCCTTCTGCTCGTTCTGCGTTGCGCTCTCACGCTCTTTACGCATAGTCTCCAAGATTTCAGCACGGAAAGCCTCTGCATCGAAAGGTTTAGGAGCTTCCTTTGGGGGTGTAGGAGGTGTAGCCTCCTTAAGTTTCTTCTCAAGCTCCTCCTTCGCTGCTTTGAGAGCATTGTAATTTGTGCGCTCTCTATCTGCCTCGCTCTGGAATACCTTGAGCATCCCCTCGACCCCGCTCACTGCGGTTTCGATTTCTTCGTCTGATTTGATGGTTTTTTCGAGAACCGAGGCAACCCCATCCAAAGCCTCACGACTCAAACCCAAATGCGCGTATTTGTTTTTGAGTGCTGAAAGAATTTTTTGTTTCATCGTATATGATTGTTGAATGTGTCATCACATCCGTTTTAGTGCTAATAAAAAGTGGCAACCTGCGTAATGCAAGCTGCCACCTACTAACAACAGTGTTTTCGCTTTTTATGTCGGTGGCGTGCTTCGTCACACGCTTTGTGCAAAGTTCTTAAATTGTGGTAGTAATTGCAAATATTTTTGCAACTTTTTTTTTACTTTTTTGTGTATTGTGCATTTTCTGTCACCCAATAGGGTGCTTTTCCACGCTTCATAGCATCTTCTATTCGTTCTTTGTTGTCTGTCATCCACTTGTCGAATAGGTCTGGGGTCTTCGTTACTTCGTTATCAGGAGTCTCCCAAAAGTCTTTATCATTATCCTCATTTGCGATGATAGGCACAGCGTGACATTTGCAGTTAGGATGCCAGCCTATGAACTTAAAATCTTTCGGATAACGCCCCGCCATAGCATCACATATCTCCATAGGCATCACAGGTCTATTCTTGAAACGCGGGAACCACTCTTTAGCTAACCACGCTTGATGCGACTTTGATACTCTGATATCAACTCCTACAACAAAGTCGAGCTGTTGCCATCTTTCGTGGTCGCTCTGCCTATATGCTCCGTTAATCTCGGTGCGTGCCATACGCATGGCATTCTGGTACGAGCTACGATATACACCTTGACCAGGGTGGAAACTGCGGGCATTTCGTGATAATACCAAGTTGCCAAATCTATCTCTTACCCTTCTGAATAGTTTATCTGGGTATTTGAGCTGAGTGCGCACATCGCGCGATATGCTTGTAGCACTACGCCCCTCAGAGATACTCACAGATAGGGACAGCTCGATAAACTCCTCAAACTGCTTGGTATAGTGCCATACCCTGTCGGAGAGCTTATGCCCATATACCTTTCTGTTTTGGTATGCGTCAAGGGCCTTGAGATTGTGTAGCATATATCCCTCTTTGGGATTGCTGAATAAAGCCTTTACCCAAGCATCATTCTTTGCATTGGCAAACGCCCACTCTGTGGATATACCCACCGTAATGATGGTGTTTAGTTTGGTACGGAAACCATCTATGATGCTGTTTGCCTCGCGCTGCTTGATTTTATCATCCGAGAATGCAAAGAGCTTACCTGTGGCAGGGTCATAGTCGTATGCAACACCCAGACGCACAAGCTCATCTATAGCTTCATCATATAGTTGGTCTATTTCTGAGAGGAAAGAAGCTATATGTCGCCTATGTTCTGCCTCCCATTTTTCTATTGCTAATCGTGGCATATTGTTCTATTGGTCGAAAGGGTCTTAAGGGAAAACACCCAATTTTGTCAATATTATTGGTCAAAAGGACTACATCGTTGGTTCTACAAGGTCGTTAAGTGCCGCCGTTGCCTGCTCCTCCTCAATCTTCTGTATCTCGTCATCCACATCGCTCACCAACCCTGCCATCATAACACCTGTGCGCAATGATGCTATAGGCTTGCCACAAGCATCTGAGGCATTGCGTATCTTCTCAGCAATATCATCAATAGAGAATGGCTGTATCTTAGTTTCAATATCTATGGTCTGCGATGCTTGGTAATAGTCTGCATTAAGGCTACCTATTGCTGACGCGAGAAAGTTATATCGTCTCTGTATATGCTCGCCTATTACCTCTGCGTGGTTATCCACGGCAAGATTTGTCCCCATAAAGAGGAATTGGAAAGCCTTGCCTGAAGGTACGCTACCTAAACCCTTAAGAGCCTCCAAAGAAAGCTGTGGTGTGTTGGTTAGCTGATATGCCTTAGTCCATAATGTTTCCATCTCCAAGCGTACAGCATCGGATGCCTGGTCCCAGTTGAGATAATAAACCTTACCTCCATTGGTAATCTTAATAACTCTGTTCTTGCCAGACTTCTGAGGTGTACCTTTAATATCGCCCTCAAGGATGAGATATGGGAAGAAGTGCCTATCTATACAATCGGCAAAGTTTGACATCAACTGCTCTAAGCGAACACGAATAGGCTTGATGTTGTGACATAGCGACTCCTCTCTGTATGAGTATATTGTAGGGTTTTTACTAAAGCCGTGCTTAAATATTTTTACAGCCTCCCATGATGCACCCATCTTCCAGTTATATACCTTATCTTTCGTCACGGTCATAAAGTGTGTTGTCTCTGTGCCGTCAGGGTCTGTTACTGTATATTCACGGCTTAGGGCTACATAATCACCCTTATCATCGAAGAAAGGATATAGCTTGTCTCCTCTAAATGGCGACCATATAGCGCATCGCAACTTATATTTAGGAGTAATCTTCCCTCCCGCAAGGCTCTTAATCTTTCCAAGAACCTTATTCCAAAACGATGTATCCTCTACGGTGTACCAATACTCCGCCACCTCCTGCTCAGACAGCCACGAGCGTACTATGCGTTTGTTGTTGTAACGCATCTTGTTTTTACGACATACGCTGTTGACTAACTGCAATAAGCCTTTCTCTTGGTCATCATTAGGCTCGCACTCTACAGTAGGGTCATTACCAACAGTCCACGCGGTGTGGATGTTCACTATATCCTGCTCTAAAGGGAGAGGTATGCGGTTGGTTGGGTTTATCTTGTCTTGCGCGTACTCTGCGGGTAGAGTCCTACCATTTCTATCTACACCCTCTTCCTTAACCTTTACTACAGCTTCAGGTCGTTTTTCTGTGTCCATCACATCGTGGCGGTCAGGGTTCCAATCATCATAGAGGGTCTTTACATCGGGGGCTTTCGTTCTGCGCTGCTTGAGGTAGTATATCTTATCCGCCTCACTTGGTAACGCTAAGATTTCATCAAGAGATTTCATTGTCGCTTCGTTTATATTTTGTGGGCTATATCATTATAGCCATCAGTTAAAGTCTTACTTAAAATATTCCTGTATAATCTGTTATGGTTGAGAAGTCATCGCGCTTCTCTATTACTCCTGTTAGTGCATCCTCGGCATCATCGTGACTATTGAACTCTTGCTGCTTGCGGTAGCTCTTTATGTGACTTGCAAACTCTGGCCACTTATGCTCCCAGCCGTGAGGAAAATATATCATATTCTGCACCTCGTTGGAGCGTGTGAATATGCGCACTCGCTTATTGTCTGTCTGCGTGAAAGGCTCAAAGCGTGTACGGTAGTTGTTGATGATGCGACATTGCGACTCTACAGCACGACCAAAGGAGCGACCGCCATTGTTGCTCTCTACATAGCATATCTCTACCTCGTTGCGTGTAAGCATCTCGGCTGTGGCTGGTTCGGTGTACTCCATAGGCTTCTGCGTGTAGAGTATATCGGTAACATAGCATCCTGTAGGTGTTTCCACATAGCATATAGAGCATAGATAGTCACTACCAGTATCGGCTGTATCGGTATAGTTTTTCTTGACCATTGAGGCAGCATAAGGCACTATCTCGTAGGTCTTGAACTCTCCATACATAAGGCCCTCGGCTGGCTTCGGGTTCTGCATATACTGAGTTTCAAATACAAAGGGGTTGGCTTTTTCTATCTTGCGCAACTCCTCAATGGTATGCTTGAACTCCCATAAGGGCTGTTCGTTACCATCGTCATCGTGGTATATGCAAGGGAGCGATAGCACTGTCCACTCTTCAGGCTCAATCTCTTGGAGATAGCCACATAAATCGTGTTCGTGCAATCTCTGCATAATGATTATTATAGGCGTATTACGCGAGTTTACACGATTTCGGATGGTGGACTCAAAACGATTGTTTACACGCTCTCTCACGGTCTCAGAGAGAGCATCTTCAGGCTTTATAGGGTCATCAATGATGATAGCCCCAGCAAAGGATGTGTCCCACGCTGGTGTGAAATCGTCAATATCTCTCTGCTCTCTGTCGGGGTCATCCACCTGTCCAGCACCAAAACCTGTTACCTGTCCCGCCGATGATACAGCATATAGACCGCCACCAGCGGAGGTGTACCACTTCTTTGCGTTCTTGCTCTGCACCTCCACTTCAGGAAATAGGCGTTGGTAGTAGTCGGACTGCACCATCTCGTTTATCTCCTTAGAATTGTCGAGTACAAGGTCATCAGAGTAGGATAGATGGATAAACTTACTACGAGGGTTGAGAGCTAAGCCGTATGCCACGAACATCTTAGACACAAGCTCGGTCTTGGAGTAACGAGGTGCGATGTTGATTATAAGACGCTTTATATCGCCACGCACAACCCTGTCGAGGGCATCACATATCTTGCGATGATGCTCTCCTATGACAAAACGCTGCCCCACCTTATGCTTGAACATATAGCGGGTGAAGTTGAGCGCATTTGACTTGCAATATAAGCGGTCTATGTCAATATCTCTTTGCACTAATATATCTCGTTGAGTTGTTTAAGATACTTCATTGCCTCTTCGGGTGTTAAGTCTTTAGCTCTTACAATATGCTCGTTCTTATTATCTGTTGGCTGTGTTGCCTTCCCAAAGAATCGGTCGAAAAGAGAATCTACCGTGACGGTGCGTCCGAACTTTATATCTGTGAGTATGGCACTGATAATTGACACTACCCACGCTGCGGATGTTTCATCCTTCGCCAACTCTTTAAGCCTACTAATAGGCAAATTTATGAGCGTGGCACAAAGTTTATAACAATCCTCTCTACTTAAGCAAATGCCCTCTTCTGCTTTCACCTTTTCAATTAGTTCGTTATATACCGACCTTTTTCGACCTCTATTCACAGGCTGATATGTGGAGGAAAATTGTTTCCCCTTTCCTTTGATATGTTCATATTCTCCTGCCATACGCTCGTTTTATGCTCGATTATTTTGTTATTCCGCAAATTGTTTTTATCTTTGTCGTGTATTAGACATTTCTAATACGCTATCCCTGTAAGCCACCAGACCATTGTCTGGCTCGTCTTATGGGGGTTTATTTTAGTACATCAGTTACTGTGTACAGGTAGTATCTCCCCTTTTTATTTGTAGCCCTATCAAATGCCACCTTTAGGAACAACTGTCTTCCTTGTGTATCAGTATGAGCAAAGAAAAACTCCTTTTTATCCTTGCGAGGCTCTTGAGGTACTTGTTTTTCTATGTACACCGAGCTTCTTAATATATCATCGATGTTTATCATAGATTTTCTACTCATGTATTTTCCACTGAGGTTAAGCATAGCATCTCTTGCTACATGTTCAAGTCCTGCTTTCGTGAAAACAACCTCTATTTCTTCTCCTCCAGCATTAAGCTTAATTTTCTTATTTCCGAGGGCTGCCACCATAGTCGCCTGTACGCTTTTAAGTTCAGCTTTTACTATTGCCTTTCTTGCATCTGACAATTCTCCGTACTCCTTGCGTACTCCACCTTCGTGATATATGCTATTATCCCATTTAGATGCTCGTATGTGTCCTGCGCTCTTTGCCATATTTTACTGTAACCCTCGCCTATACAACCTCTTTGCTACCTTGTTCTCGCTTACTCCTAATATTGAGTCATCTAAAATATCTTTAGGGTATTTCCTTCCACTCAATATGCCTGATATTAACTCTGCGTGAAACTCCTTGCTATTGGTGCTCGCATACTCCGAAACGCTCTTCTTTATTGTGCTCTTAGGAAGTAACCCAATAGTCATTGAGGCTCTATAACCTCTTGCAGTTTGTACAAGTTCTTTTTCGAGCATACTGTGTATCTTATGCGACACTTCGTGCATTACAGTATTCGGCTGTGTCGTATATCCACTACTCACTGCTGAAAGTTGCCACTCCTTACCCTTTCTTACCGCTTTACTATCCGCATTCACCTCTATAACATCACGTCCATCTCTGTATTGAGCCATCGTTACAGTACCCTTACGAGATACTATTGTTGTATATTCTATCTTTGGCAGGAAATCCTCGGAAATCCCAACTTTTGCCAATGCTTCTCTCGTCTCAATGGCTTGCCTCCTCATATCTGGGTCTGCTATTGTGTTTCCCCAATTACCTCCCCCTCGTGAGACTCTATTCCCTCCTGATGATTTACCCATTTTACAACTTATATTTCTTTACAATCGCTTTGGCTGCTCTTGTGTACTTATCAGGAGTGCCGTGAACCGCCTTTGCAGTTACCTCTGCCCAGAACTCATTTACATTAGTCTTGGAATAGTCTCCGTACCCTTTCTTCTTGGTATCTCTCTTCCATTGTTTACGGAGTGCCATAATCTCCTTACCCGCTGCCATAGCTTGCGGACTCCTAAGATGGCTATTCCAAGTGGCGTGTGCTAACTCGTGAGTAATAGTATGCTGAATAGGTTTATTAGTCCTTGTTGACCACCCTGAGTCATAAGCACTTTGTACGCGCTCTCGTATCTTAGAACGAGATAGATTATCATATACTTTTGAGTTAAGGTAAACACCCTCGCTCTCGCCTTTACCATTTGTTACATGTACGCCATTCCACCTATCTGGCAGGTCGGCAATCTTTACAGAACGCTGACGAACACCCATCACAGCGTGGTATCGTGAGATGCCTTCCTTCATTTCCTTGTACACCGCACCATCCTTTATTGTTGCGAGGTCTCGTGCATTCTTTATTTCACCCCTAAATGTACCATCTCCACCACCGAAGCCTCCCCTGTCTGTTCCACTACTCTTTCCCATTCTTTTTTGCTTGCATATATTGTTCTATATATACGAGATCATGCTTCGCGCATACCTCGTGAACTTTTGACCCTCCTCCATATACTATGAGGTTAGGGTTGTCAAGTCCTGAGATTTGGCGTGCTATCTCGATTTCTTCTTCTAATGTTGGTATTCTATCAGCATAACCGCGTGTGAAAAAGGCATTATAACCATCGGGGATGCCGAGCTTATTGTACTCTTGAAACTTGCGCGATACATTGAGGTCGGCATATACCTTGATCCCACACTCCTGGAAGTAGCGTGCTATCCAACGCTTCTTGTATATTTGTTGCAGTCCATAGGCTACTGGTGTAGTGTCAAACAACGATAGATTAGGCTCGACCAATGCCTGTACTCCGCTCATCAATACCTTTGTTGGGTCTTTCCATATAGCCTCGAAGCGATAATCCTCTACATAAAAGTGATAGGTGCTTATATCCTTGCGTAGGCGTGAGTCGGCTCCCCACGGTGCGAGAGGCAGAATTACCTTCCCAGCTTGCATATCAAGTCGGAGTGTAGGGATATCGTAGATGTTATTGCTCTCATATAGGCAATCTGAGAGCATAGATTGATAGAACGATTGTTTATCATCCTCTATCTCCTCCTCGTTATCATCTGTACTATCCTCCTCTGTGCTGGTATCGTCATTACCGAAGATATCATCTGTGGATAGGTCAGGAAGTTCGATATCCAAGCCTATATCATCTATTTCAAACTGTGTCCATCCTTCAGCAAGTAGTGAGGTTTCCCATTCACCGCTACTATTATTATCGAGGAGAATGTATCGTTTTAGTGCAGTTATCGGCGTATCCGCATCTATCACCTTACACGGAGCCTCCTTGTAACCCAAGTCCTCCAATGCTCTATATCGGCTATTTCCGCCTATTATGATATAGCGACCATCGGCATACGGATATACCAATAGCTCACGATATGATAGCAGTTCGGGGTTTTCCTTGATAGATTGCTTGAGCTTCTTATATCCCTTATCTGTGAGGTAACGAGGGTTGGCTGGCAAACCCTTAATTTGCCCGCTATTGAGGTCAAGGAGATCTAACGATATTAAGCGGCTCTCGCTTATGGATATGCCCTTTGCCTTTGTCATTTCGTTGTTGATGTTGGCGTGCTACGATACACGCAGTTACTTTACTTTGGCAAAGTAAAGTATTATCGGCATAATTACCAAATAAATCAACAAAAAAGCGATTAGCATTTACGCTAACCGCCTTAATTTATCTACGCATCAGGGTTAATTCCCCTGCTGTTCGTTGTACTTATTGAGATACCATCTTATCGTATCTCCATCTTCGATTTCATCCAACTCATCATAGGCATCCAACTCCTCTAACAGAGCATCAGCAGCGTTAATGACCTCTGATAACACTTTCTGCTGGTGGTCTGTGGCTGAGAACATTCCGAACTCACCTTTTAGGTGTTGCTGAATCACCTCCATCTGCTCTGGAGTAATAATAATTGTCTTCATATCTTTGTTTTTTTATATGTGCAAATATAATGATTTCCGTTAGATGTTCAATACTATGCTGCTTTCTTTTTCTTCGTTCTTACATTTTGAGGTAGCTGCCAGCCCTTAATATTTGCTACAGCTTGATTGAATTTAGCCCACACATCCTCGTCTATAAACTCAAAGTGCATAGTGCCTTTCTTGTAACCTCGAATGCGGAAAAAGCCTGTTATAACCTCCTCCGATACAATCTCGCCATTTGTATCACGCTTAATCTCCCTACGCGTCATATCCACCCACTTGCCCCACTCGATGTGGTTATTATTGATAAAGTCGCCCAAGTGAACAGTTCTCTCGTATGGCACTCCGCACACATAGCATAAGGCTCGTATAATATCCTCAATTTCTTCTTTTCTTGAGTACCACCCAAGTTCCACATAATCATTTGCTGTACCCCAATGATAGCCGTTGCATAGACCGGGTACGATAAATCTGCGGTTAATCATATAGTTGGAGTTAGTTTTCCACTTCTCTCCTGCGGTGCTATTGTCCGCAGAAAATGAACATATAAGGTCAAACGCCTCCACCAATGTCTGTTCCATACGATTACCGTGTGTGGCAACGATCATCTCTACAACACGATAGATATTAGCCATTGTGAAAGGCATATTAACCTGTCGCTCAACAAACCTATTTATTTGCTCTCTTACAGATTTAGTTACATATCGCTCCATATCGAGCTTATTAAACACTTGCCTCCACGCTGCTTTTTGCAGTTCCTTGCGATACACATCTCTTGTTATCTCTGTGCATCGTTTCTCCCCCGACCAGAACGCACCAAATTTGATGGGAGTATTATCAAATGAACTTGCAAGGTCGTTTATCTCCTTAGATGCCTCCATAACAGCATCAAACTTGCGTACAGCACCAACATAACGATTAACAATATCTCTTATGGCGTTATATGGCATAATGCCTTGCACATCACTACGCTCGTAGTCATCAGTTGCATCAAAAAAGAAGTCATCAAACTCGCTGTCACCCTGCTTAGGTTTGAATATGTTAATGCATCCTATTCGACAATCTGTTCTGCGCTCTGCTCTATTAAAGCATTCTCCAAAGTCATCGCTAAAACCATATTTGGAGATTAGCTCCATTATCTGTACTCGCTTAGTCGAGAATGAACGATGTCTATTTATCATATCGTAGTTGCAAAGTGAAATGATATGACATCCATCTGGGGCTATCTCGTATGCGTGAAGTATATGCTCCTCGGCTCTCGAAAATGGAGGATTCATAACTATCATATCAATATGGCTCACATCCTCAGATGTGAGAGATAGAAAGTCACTTGCTATAACATTACACTTACCTGATAGTACCTTACGGAGTTTATCATCAATCTCGCAAGCGATAACATCTTTTGCCAAACGAGCATTAAGGACATCAACGATATTGCCACTACCAGCAGATGGTTCAAGTATTATTTTACCTGTAACATCTGCGTTCATCAGCATACGCTCTACTACATCAATGGGTGTAGGATAAAAGTCTATCCCAAAGAAAGAATTACTCATAGTTTCTCTATCTCTAAAAGTTAGCTTTCAGTTTAAGTTGGCGCAGCACCTCTTTAAGTTCGCTATCTGTATAGGCACTGGCTACCTCTATCGATACGCAATTGTGGTTGGCTGCTATCTGTACAGCTCGCTCCCTGCTAACCTTTGGTGTTCGGTGTAATGTTCCCATATAAATATAATGTATCATATATGTTTTACGACACAAAGATAATATAAAATATTTACCTATGCAAGCAAAACATAATATTTATTTTACTTTTATTGGATATTTCAAAATATATGTATTATCTTTGCGATATAAAATTACATATTATGGAATTTCGTATCAAGGAAATACTCAAAGATAAGGGCATGCTCTATAAGGAACTTGCCGAAAGAATTGGCATAAGCGATATCGCTTTACGAGCCTCGCTATCTCGCAATCCAACGATTGGTACACTGCAACGAGTAGCCGATGCCCTCGGCGTGCCTGTAACGGAATTATTCGTGCCGATACCAACTGACACACTTCGCTGCCCCCATTGTGGAGGTGTTATAAAGATTGAGAAAGGAGAGTAGTATGAAACTATTTCGAGAACATAGAGGAGGGTTAGCTGAGAGTTTGGCGACTACGATAGAGTGTCCCAAAGGAGTAAAAAGCATAGTCCAGCATTACGCCTTTGATGCCCGCCTTGTTAATGTGCTAATAGACCCCGAGCCTATTCGCGATGATAGACTTCCCAAAGAGTGGAAAGGTGTATCTTTCTATGTCTATGGCTTATACTCCGATAATAGTAGAGCTATAATAGGTATGAGCAACTTTTGCGATATCCCCTCTGTTGATGCTCGCGTAGAACTCCATCTTGCACAAGACCAGCTTGCGGAAAGCATCGCTAATTGTGTTACGCGTATTATCCGACCTATTGTAGACCGTATTAACAATTTTACATCCAATAAACCTACTGAAAAATTATGAAACCGAGGCATCAGACCTCGGTTTTTTGTTTCCACGATCCATTTTTGGCAGTAACAAAAAGAGCCTATCCATAGGGATAGACTCCGAGAAATATAGTGTTGTTGTTAGTTTATTGCTTGGTGTATTTCATCAAAGCACCATACTCGCTATCAGCATCCTTGCGTATAAAGGTTTTTGCATCCCTAAAATAATACTCCAGTGCATATCTTTCTCCTTTATAGTTGATGCGGTATATTGAAAGGTTAGGATAATCTAACTCATAGTCGAATGTACCATCATTGCTAACAACAATTCCATTCTCAATACTATAGTTTTCCACTTGTCGCGCATTAATGAACTCATATATATCGTACTGACCTCCGTATGACCAAGACGCCCATTTTGTTCCAACTAAACGTTTGTCTAATCCTGTGTCCTCCTTTTCACAGCCTATAGCGAATATCATCGCTATTGCCACACATACCATAAATATCCTTTTCATACTACATATAATTTTTAACGGTTGATAATAGTTCCTTTGATAGCTTGTAGATGTCGTTAAGAGTGGTTATCTGGTGCTTCGTTCCCACCTTGTCGGCATCGAAAGTCTCCACATACTTCTTGCTACCGTTGAAGTGGAGGCGGCAGATAGGCTTGCGATTATTATCATCAAAGAGGATCGCACAATAACTCTGCGCATCACGCATCACCACACGCTCCAAATCCACCTCCGAGCATAGCACAGCGCATACGATATAGAAGCCTTGCAACTCCTCATCGGTAGTAACTATCTTGCGACCCTCGCTCGGCTCAGCACTCTCTTCGACTGCAGCGAGCGTAGTAGCTGGTTTAACCTCACCAACAGAGGGGACATCTGGCGTAAGTGCCGCCTTTAGGCGGTCGTTCACATTGTCGTTGATATACTGTTGAAACGCGCGTATAAGCATAGGCTTGAAGTCCCATAGGATATTCTTTGTCGCTACGCCACTATACACTTGCTTTACCATTAGGCGCACAAAGTCATCGGAGGGGTTTTGTGCGAGCTGCGCAATCATCGAGCGGAAGGCATTTACATACTTCATCTCAGTTGCCGAATTAAGGATGGTGGCTGTGTCGTAGCGTTCACGGCTAAACTCCTTCAGTTTCTCGATATGGCTCTCTTTGAGGTCGCATAGATTAACCTCGAAGAAAGGTTTATCATCCATCACATTGCCCTTGTCAAGGTCTGTGAAGAACTTATATACGACACCGTTTGTGAGGATGCCAAACTTCGCCTTAGATACGGCATAGTAGCGGAATAGCTGCGCCTTGAACTTGTCGAGATCAACAGACCAATGTTTACATTCCACAAGCATAACAGGTGTATCATCTATGCTTATTAGGTAGTCAATCTTCTCATCCTTCTTTGTGCCGTAGTCACAATCAGCCTCAGGGCGCACCTCAGATGGGTTGAAGATATCATAGCCGAGAGTCTGCAAGAAAGGAAGTATAAAGGATGTCTTTGTTGCCTCCTCGGTGCGTACATCCTCTTTCTGTCGAGCCACACGCTCGGCAAGAGCTGTTAGTTTCTCCTTAAAGTCCATAGTAGTTTTATTTATCCTTAGTTATATAGTCTATCAACTTATTCTGTTGCTCGGCTTGCTTATCCATCATCTCGAGCATCTTGTCTATCTGGGAGTCCTTCTTCTCGCGCTCTGCATCCTTCTCTCTGCGTAGTGCCTCAAGTTCCGAGTATTGATCGCCAAAGGTCATACGGAATAATGCTACCACCACACCTATATTTATTATGTCGGTGCGATCTATTACTATATCACCATACTGCGAGTTCTTTGCTATGAGGCGTAGTTTGCCATCAGGCTCAAACTTCACAAGGCGTATCATCGTAGGTCTATTCTTGCAGTCGAGGTAGTAGGTTTCGCCATCCACAATCTTCATCTTATCCTTGATGAAACGGATAAATACTGTGTCCTCTGGTTGGAATGTAGGGAGCATTGATGTGCGCTTTATGCGCTCTGCTACATCCACCTTTGCATCATTGAGCAACTGGCTGGGATTTATCGTTTCAAGCTCCGAGCCATTCTCCTCTACATATTTGAGAATGTCGGTATTCGGGCTTGTTGTAATATCCTCAGGAAGCACAGGGAACGACTCCACCTCCTCTATCTCCTCACGCACCTCCTGACGCATCTCCTCTACTGTCTCAGGGTTAAGTATTGTTACCTCTGCTGTCTGCGTTATCCCCTCAAATGGTTTATTAGGAGTCGAGTAATCATTTATAACATCCTCTCCAAAATAATCTATTAAAGCCGCCAACTGCTTCTCATTTATATCTCGTTTGCCGTTTGCAAATAACGATACCTCTGACTGCTGACAACCCATTATTTGTGCTAACACTCTTTGATTTAGCGACTTATCAAAAATCAATCGCTTAATATTTACCGTTTTCATAAGTAATCAATTATAATTATCAAGTTTACTATAAAAATAAATGATAGTAATTTTATATCACTTTATTATGATATTTTATAATAATCATTTATCTTTGCATCAACAAACAATGATATTTGCAAGCAAAGTTACAAAACGATTATCAAAAAAGCAAATATCAAGCAAGTTAGAGGTTCTTATATGAAGTTAACAAAGATGACTAAGCGACCATCGTACACTGAGCGACTGATGAGCTTGCCACTTGGTGAAGAGCATTTCTTCACTCTGAACGGCACAGCATACCAGCAGTTTCAGAACGCCAAGCATAGACTCAAGAAGTCAGGGCGTGCGACATTCGAGATGAATGTGGTCGTAGGCGAGAAGAAGTTGCGTGTGGTACGCCTGACATAGCGAGAGTATGAAGCGCATAGCCAACAACCGCCACGCAACGCTCAAAAAGGTGTTACCTATACTAATAAAGATAGCAGCACCACAGAGCGTAGCAGAGGCAAACGCAGTGCGACAAGCGAAGCTACTGCAACGCTACCTCGCCAAGAGTTAGACCACTCTAAAAGGTCAAAGGCTGCTTGAGCCTCTACCATTCAAGCCAACGCTGGTATCGTACTACTTGCCTGTGAGGTCGGGTAATTGAAGACACCTCCGCGAGTAAGCAAATAGCCGAAATGCGCGAAAGATGCATCAGTTGAATGTAGGGTCGATTTATCACCCGAAAGACCGCAGATAAATAGCTGTAACATTTTTTGTATTTACATTTTTTGTAAGTCAAACATAGGCTATATCACTTTGATCGGTGGTATAGCCACTACAGCCCCACTCCTTTAAGTTTGCACATTACACTCTCACACACATCCATTTCTTCTTTGTGGGGCTTCTTTTGAACACCTAATATAACTAAGATATGAACGAGAAAAAAGACAAGCTGCCACTCTATCAGGTGCTATTCGCATTATTGGCAGGTGAGAAGCTAACAGTACAGAAGGCTTTTCGATTGTTCCACACAACAGAGCTTCGCAAGATAGTATCAAGGCTCAGGCGTAGAGGTTACGACATCAAAGACCGCTTCCTAAGTGCGGAGACTGATGGTCGTACATCGCGCTTCAAAGAGTATTTCATGGTAACTGCTAATAAGTAATGTGATATGACAAAGCTAACCGAACTTAGAGAGCTACAGGCAGAGTATAACGACCTCCTTTATCTTGATGAGGAGCGTGCTTGTGATTTATACAAAACCGACACCAAGAGTGAGGCGATAACAATCCTTCAAGAGCAGATAGATACTCTTATCGTAGAGATTGACCTTGCCACCGAGGAGGAAACAAAGAGAGCCAAAGAGAGCGATGATATGCCGTGGATAGACCCAGCATTTCGCACTATGGCAGACTTCAATAGAATGAGAGTTTAATAACCTAAAACGAGAATATTATGAACGCGATTTTTAGAGTTGAGCGTGTTACACGCTGGGATAGAGTTAAGGGTGCTATGATGATGCTTGTATGGCGTATTCGCAAGGCTTTCACGCGCACCACCAAACCTTATATAATGAGGGTAAAATGACAGGCTTATTCATCGACCTCAGCGATTACATACCAGACCCTGAGGTTGAAGCTGTATAGTATGCAATAAAGAGCCTCCAAGAGCTACAAGAGGAGGAATATGACGAATACCTCTCTATCTCATGTATTGAGGGATGGGAGGAGATGGTTAAGAGCAAGACTTTCAAATATAGGTTGATAGAGATTGAGAATGCTTAACCACAGAGCAGGGGCGCACAAGGTATGCGCAAGGGCAAGGACACGAGGGTTTTCAAAAGTTTACCTCGAAGTAAAAGTGTCTGGTTATTTGTAGTTTAGGTTTATGTAATAGCCGAGAGTTCCTTGCCTACTACGGTAGGCGGTAGTGAGGGTCGTACCCTCTCCTGCTCACAAGCCATACGGCTGATTTTTCATTTATTTAAGTTTGGGTTAGTACATAGTCGGTGTCTATATGCCGACAAGCCTCACTCATGTAGTGATACACGGTGAGTTGGGTGGTGTGGTGTGATAGCCTATCCACCCTCAATGGGATATTCCCAGATTTAACTAACAGGGGTGTAAGGACACCTCGCAGGTGCAAGTCCTGCTACTCGTTATACACCAATATTCCCCAGATGCACAGTGGGTAATCTGTGTAGCGTTCTTTCAGCTCCCATATCCCAATCTATTCACTTACTTGTATTTTCTGTTGTTAGGGAGCTGTTCTGCTCGGTGTTTAAGTCCACACCTCCGAGCTACCCCTTGCGCAAGGGTGTTGCGTAGCGTTCTTTAAGATAAAGCCTGCCTCGTGCCAAATCCACGAGGCACCTGCGGATATAGCTCAGTTGGTAGAGCACGACCTTCCCAAGGTTGGGGTCACGGGTTCGAGTCCCGCTATCCGCTCAGAGCAAATAATGCTTTCATTGTGTAAAAAGTTAGTAAAAATTGTTTTCCCTCGCCCATCCGTGACGGCTATGCGAGGTTTTGCCGAGGTAGCTCAGCAGTAGAGCCTCAAGGTGGCGTAGGTGCAACTCCTACCCTCGGCACTATCTTTCAAACTAAATCTAATAACTATGACAGAGATCAATGTATTTGACGCTAAGGGTAAGATAGTCTTCCGTAGTGTCGAGCCTCGCCTCATGACCGAGGAGCAGGTACAGAAGGAGCTTAAAGCGTGGAGCGTGAACACCACCAACAAGCGTGTAATGATAACCTATAACCATAAGTAGTATGAGCAACGTCAACCTATTTCGCACGCTCTATCCACACGAGATAGATGTGCGAGTACAGCAGGTTGCCGACATCGGTGGCAAAGTCAAGGCTGTATTACTCCTGTATAAGAATGCGCGTGTCGATATGGATCTCCTTGACGAACATTTTGGATGTCTTGGTTGGCAACGAGAGCATAACTTCAAGGATGGCAAGAATTACTGCAAGGTGTCGGTGTATGACAAAGATCATAGCATCTGGGTATCTAAGGAGGATGTTGGCGTGGAGAGTAACACCGAGGAGACTAAGGGCGAGGCAAGCGATGCCTTCAAACGAGCCTGTGTTAATCTCGGTATAGGTAGAGAGCTATACTCAGCACCTCAGATACTTGTAGAGTTGAAAGACAAAGAGTATTATGAGGATGGTGTTACGAAGAATGGCAAGACCAAGTATCGTGCTAACTCTTGGCTCAAGTTCCGTGTGTCGGCCATCACCTACAATGCCGAGCGTAGCATCATAGGGTTATCCATTGCTGACAACAACGGCAATATCCGTTTCACTCTTGGCGCACAGCAGAACGCAACGCCCCAGCAGGCACAAGCACCTAAGCGCAAGAACCTCAATGTAGATATACTTATGGATGCTGAATATCTACAAGGTCTATGTAAGTGGCTACGCTCTAAGGCTGACGGCAAGAACCTAAGAGATGTTATCGTAGCATACTACGACTGCGATGAAGAAACACTACACTGCATAACTAACGAATACAACAGAATATATGCCACAGGAAGCGCACAAAATGCTTAGCGACCTCGCAAGAAACGAGGGTCTAAGCAACGCAACACAAGACCTCATACGCTGTATCATACAAGTAGCGTATCACGAAGGCAAAGTAGAAGTATTAAACCAATTTATGAGGTAATATATGAGTAATATGACACTATACCACATCACTTCCGAGCAGCTCAGGATTAACGAGCTGCTTGAGGAGTCAGGTGGGGAGCTTACCCCAGAGATTGAGGAGGCTCTGATGCTTAATGCCGAGAACTTCGAGATTAAGGCAGAAGGTTACATCGAGAGCATATCACGATATAAGGCTCTTGCTGAGGCCGCTGATGTACGCATCAAGGAGATGCAGCGCATCAAGAAGACCTCAGAGAACATCGAGAAGAGGCTTAAGGAGCGACTATTACAGGCAATGGTGGTTATGGATGTAGACAAGATGGAGTTAGGCTTACGCAAGCTCTCCATACGCAATACCTCAGCTGTAAACATCACAGATGAGGCACACATACCTGCTGAGTACATCATAATTGAGCAGAAATATGACAAGACACGCATCAAGGATGCTCTTAAGAATGGTGATGTCATCCCTGGTGCAGAGTTAGTAACTAACAAATCAATACAGATACGATAATGATTAACAAGGTTATTTTGGTCGGCAATGTAGGTGCTGACCCAGAGATTAAGAGCTTCGAGGGAGGCGTTAAGATGGCACGCATACGCCTTGCCACCACAGAGCGCGTATTTATCAAGGAGAAGAACGAATACAAAGAGAATACCGAGTGGCATAGCATCACTCTATGGCGCACACTCGCAGATGTTGTAGATAAGTATGTACGCAAAGGCGCACAGCTATACATCGAGGGCAAGCTCAGAACACGCGAGTATGACAAGAATGGTGTTAAGTGCTTTGCCACCGAGATTGTAGGCGAAACACTTAAGATGCTTGGAAAGCGTGACGCACAGTCACAGGTTGCTTCCGAGCCTCAGGTACAACGCCAGCAACCTACAAGTGTCGAAGACTACCCTATGCCTCCACTCCCTGAGGGTGTAGATGATCTACCATTCTAAACCTCTCGGTTATGACACGCATAGACGAACTTAGCCAAGAGGCTGAGATTATCCAAAACTACCTACAGGTAAACATTGGAGGTTGCGATGCCAACGAGTTAATGTTAAGACTTGACCAGCTCGGTGTGTACTACGCACGCTCAGGTGCTATGCACGCGGAGGTGGTCGGTCTTATCGACTCGGAGACGGCAAAGTTTATGGCGGCAAATACCGGCACAATAACCACTCTCTCACCCTCTCTTGTTAAAACCCTTATCAAGGGTGCTACAGCAACACTTAACGCCTTAGAGAGAAAATTAGACCGCATTAACGCTGTTTGCTCCAAGCAGTGCGATAACCTAAGAACACTTATTTCCTATGAAAAGCAAAGAGCGCAGCTACTCTAACGAGTGGCGAGATTTCTTCGGTGGCGAGGTACGCAAGCGCAGACCACCTCGCAACCTCGAACACGGACTGCAAAGTGCATTTGTAAGGTGCTTCCGCCTAAAGTATCCCAGTATGGTACACAACCTTTTCGCTGTACCTAATGGTGGATATCGCACGAAGACCACAGCAGCTAATATGAAGGCTGAGGGGCAGTTATCGGGCGTTTCTGACCTGATATTTCTTAAGCGCAAAGGTAAGTGTGGAGCTCTGTGCTTAGAGGCGAAAATCAAAGGAAACTACCAAAGCCCAACACAAAAGGAGTGGCAAAAACGCATCGAGTCTGATGGCTTCAAATATGCCATATTTCATTCCGTAGAAGAAGGTATGCAGATTGTAGAAGATTACCTAAATCTCCCTGACGATGAGTAAGAGATATATCCCCATAGCCCGCAAGTTCTTCGAGAGTGAGGAGTGGACAGCACCACGCATCTTCTCCGAGCAGGAGGCGTGGTTGGATATGGTGTTTCTTGCCTGCTTCGCAGACCACGAAATAGACCTTGGCAAGGATGGTATCCTACACCTCGATAGAGGCGAATTTTACTACTCCCAACGACAACTTGCTAAGCGTTGGGGATGGCCTCTAAGCAAAGTAAATAGGCACCTTGCAAGGCTTGCAGAAGGCACAAATCCGCGAATTGTAAAAATACAGCGTGAAACGCAAAGTGAAACGCGAAATGAAACGCAAGTTGAAACGCAGATAACCGTTATAAGACTTTGTAATTACGCAAGTTACAATAAGGCGGATAGCAAAAGTGAAACGCGAAATGAAACGCAGAATGAAACGCAAAGTGAAACACTAAATAATAAGGGATATAATAATAAGGGAGATAATAACACACACACAAGTTATTTAGTTCTAAGAGACTTATTCGTGCAAGCGTGCATGCGTAACACACGCGAGGCACACGCAGAGGCAGCACGCACAGCTGAGGAGATGGCACTGCTTACACAGGTAGATGCGGAGGCAGCAAAGGAACATTACTCGCGGTGCAAGCGTAGCGCAGAGTACAACCTCATCTTCTGGCTATGGTGGAAATATGCCGACCTACAACTATCCTTCGAGAAACCTCTGCACCCCAACCAAGCAAAGGAACTTCTCAGTATCTACAAACTCGATGACATAGGTTACATCATCGAGTGCATATACAACAAACGAAATTCAATCTCGGGTCGTAGCCTGTACCACACAATCAAACAATGGGCTAAGCGAGATTTTTCACTTAAACAACCGAACTAATGACACTAAACAACTACCAAGACAAAGCGATGACCACCTGCTTGGCATCGTGCAAGAATGAAGTGTATGCCATCAATGGTTTACAGGCCGAGGCAGATGGCTTGACCTTAATGAGGCAATGGAGGCTTGTTTAGTCGATAACATTGCACCTACTCACATTCCTGCGAGGATAGAAAAACCGAGCTTCAAGAAGCGTTGTAAGCAAGCTCTTAAAATTATTTTCGGATAATGAACGCACGCGAGTTTTACCGCGCAGTGGTCAAGATGCGCCACTGGCAAAGAGAGTGCGAGAAGCTCAACTGCACTCGAAATAGAACATTCCGCGCAGAGGCAGAGCGCATCGTTGATGCCGAGATCGAGCGCGTAACCAAGATTGAGCAGGAGCAAGCAGAAAAGCAACAACAGAAACTATTATGAGTAACATCAACACAGGTTTATCCAACATCCCACTCGCTGATAACCCTATGGTACGAAGATACAAGCAGAGGCAGTTGATGCGACATACTGCTTGGATGAACTCGCAACCACTCGATGTTATCCCGATGCCTAACGAGCAGGAACAGCGAGAGATATTCGCAGGGTGTACAATGGTAACACTCCTTGCTGCTCTCGACTACTTCATCTACGACCTTATCGAAGCTCTTGAGGATAATGGCAAGTACCGCTTCGCTATCAAGAAGAATGTTAACAAGGCGCGTGACCTTATCCTCATTGCTCACAACACCTTCTACAAGCGCATTTGGTCAGTTTATCAAGATTGCACCGACTACAACAATAAGATGGATGATTACTACAAGGCTATCAATGAGTGTATAGGCTTGCATGGCGAGGGCGAGGAGATAGAGAGAGCATATAGCATCGTGGTGGCGATGTGTAGGATGCAAGGCAAGTATCGCAGTATGATGACAGCACACACTTATCAGCCAAGTATTGAGGTGGAGAAGATACCAGCAATGTTGAAGTGCATCGGTGCTGTGGATAGGGAGTTAGACAATATTATTGAGAGAAGGATTAAGACATTAGCGAAGCGATGACACCACGCAATAAGATAGAGTTAGACCGATAATTATGAACGCTAAATATGTAGGATAGTATGGAGATAACTGGTAAGGTGCATTGCTTCTTTGAGCAGAGTGGCACTTTTAAGAACGAGTTTATAAAGTTGGGCATCCCAGCTGAGGACTACGACATTCAGAATAACTTCGGGCAGACTGATAATGTTGTTGACCTCTTTGGGGAGATTGAGGCTGCCTACGATGGTAAGTCCTCCATCTTCGACAACATTCGGGAGGGGGATCTGATAATGGCGTTTTTCCCGTGCATTTATTTCTGCGATGCCAAGACTCTATTCTTGCAAGGGGCTCATATCTCGGAGAAGAATTGGTCGCTCAAGAAAAAGGCAGAGCGAGCTATGTATGAGTTCGGTTGTAGATATGACTTTTACAAGTTGCTATGGAAACTGGTCGTGGTGGTTGACGAGCTAAACCTGCGATGCGTAATCGAAAATCCGTGGAATATCAACGGCCAATCGTTCTTACAACTCAACTTTATGCCTCCAACGGTAATAGACCGCAATAGAATGTTGCGAGGCGACTACTATGTAAAGCCTACGGCCTATTGGTTTATCGGTTGTGAGAATACGATAGGCGAGAGTTGGCAGAAGGATAAGAAGCAGAAGATTGTGACACAAGGCGCAAGGCACGATGCAGGCATCTGTGGAGAGGAGCGCAGCTCGATACACCCAGACTACGCTCGGAACTTTATCTACGACTTCATTCTTGGCAAAGAGCAATATCATACTTTGAGAACATTGTTTTAACCTTTAACTAAGCTACTATGGCAACACTGAAGATTAGCGATCTATCGGTTGGAGATTGGGTCGGGATAGACCAAGCAGAACTAAATATACCGAGTACAGACCTCGCAGCCGCTTACATCGAGAAACTACTCAAGCCTATTTGGGTAAAGGGAATATCAGAGGACTCAGATACAGTCCTCGCAGGCATAGAAACAGTAGATGGGTGGGGATCTATAATGCTAAAATGCGAGTATCTTAAGCCTATCCCCGTCACGGCAGAGATACTGGAGAAGAATGGGTGGAGCACCGATGGAATGTACGCATTTTTGCGCATTGATGAGCATCTCCACCTCGAATATTACTACCACGAACACAGGTTGCGCAAGTATTATTGCGGAGTAGATGAGTGGCAAAATCACGCAAAGGTAACAGATATTACATTTACTGCACATTGCTACAGCGTTAATCAGCTCCAGCACGCCTTGAGGCTTGCGGGGGTAGATAAAGAAATAGTACTATGAGTAAAGACTGGACAGGAAACACTAATAGTGTATTCAAATGCCTTGCATCCTCGCACCACACCACAGATGAGCGTCAGCGTGAGGATTACTACGCTACAGATCCAAAGGCTGCACACCTCTTAATGAGTGTTGAACCTACACTATCTAATATCTGGGAGTGCGCTTGCGGAGAAAAACACCTTGCAAATGTATTTGCTGATTATGGTGTGTTAGGTAGAGCATCTGACTTGGTGGATAGATGTAAAAACGAGACCTTGGATTTCCTAAGTATAGATAACATCTACTGGGGGGGGGGATATCGCAACCAATCCTCCTTACAAATATGCTTCGGAGTTCATCGAAAAGGCTTTATCTATAGTTGATGATGGGCACTATGTGTGTATGTTTCTCAAAGTAACCTTTTTAGAAGGTAAGCGTAGAAAGGAACTATTCCGACAATACCCACCAAAGACTATCTATGTAAGCAGTAGCCGTATCAACTGTGCCAAGAATGGTAAGTTTGAGGGCTTACGCGAGACAGGAGGTAGTGCTGTAGCATACGCTTGGTATGTATGGCAAAAGGGATATAAGGGTGAGACAATTATTAAGTGGATAAACTAAGGACTTATGACAATCAAAACGAAATACAACATCGGGGATGATGTGTGGTGGTATTGGGCTGGGTCTTGTGTGCCTGCGACGGGGGTAATTATAGCATTTTGGCACAAAGGGGATATTTGTTATGCCCAAATAGTAAACAAAGAAATGCCTGTTAATATTGAGGTGAATCGCCTTTTCCCCACCAAAGAAGAATTACTAAAATCATTGTGATATGGAATGGAATGATAAGATAGAAATGGCGAAACTGCTTAATAACGGTAATTATGCAGAAGCCGTAGAGTTTATCAAAGATAAGGAGATGGATGCTCAAGCAATGGATATGTTTATTACTGGCTTTGATTTAAGTCAGTGGAAGTTGCTTGAGCCGATAAGAAGCTTCATATTATCGTATGATAGCGGGATGTTAGATTTTAGAAGTGCATTAAGACTGGAACTTGCGAAAGAAAAAATTACTAAAGAGTTTGTAATTCTTTCCAATGTTTAGAATACTGGAAAGAACTTGAAGAAATTTGTAAAACTTGCAAGAATTATGAAACAATACTTATCATCAGAGCAGACCGCCAAGCTGATTGAGCTGGGGTTTGAGAAACCGAGATACGAATGGAGGGATATTGAAGGTTATGAAGGTTTGTATCAAATCAGTTCTAATGCCGAAGTAAGAAAGATTATGCCAAATGGCGAATATAAGATATTAAAGCCTTCTATTGGTGGGAGTGGCTATCCAAGGGTATCATTACGCTATGATAAAAAAAGTAAGATGATGCTATTACATAGGTTGCTTGCTAAAGCATTTATCCCTAATCCTAATAATTTACCTTGTATCAATCATAAAGATGAGAACCCGCTTAATTGTTCATTGCAAAATTTAGAGTGGTGTACTTATAAATATAATTCTAACTATGGTACTTGTAGACAAAGAATCCAACAAAGTTTAGAGCAAGAAGTGTATCAATATAATAAAGATGGCTCGTTAGTTCAAATACATAGTGGAATGACCGAAGCATCAAGGGCAATAGGTGTTGCACAATCAGCAATAGTTTATGCTACCGATAAATATGATAGCAGAGGTGTCATTCGCAGTATTAAAGGTTATGTTTGGAAAAGCAAACCTTGGGAAGAACCTAATGACTCAACCCTTGTGACAACTACTGTAATTGGGCTTGGTTGGCATAATTTTAAGTATGTGGCTAATACTCATAAATTAGATTGGAATAAGATTGTAGTAGAGCAACTAAATCCCAAAGATATAGGAATGAGAAGCGATACTAACTTAAAGAGAATCACAATGCCAAAGTTCTACTTGAACTATTTCGGTAAACAATGGCGTGAAGCCTTCAAACTAAAAGAGGAGGGAGTGATATGATGCCGAGAATTAGAAAAGTTGAGCCACAAGATTTATGCGATGGTATGCACATAATGGGTTACAAATACAAGGTGCAGACAGACAAGCATTGCTTTATGTGCTTCGACTTATTTCACGCTGTTAAAATTTGGTTTTACACATTATTTTCAAAACTATGATACACGAAGAAATCTGCACCTACGAGGTTGCGAAGTTGGCAAAGGAGAAGGGGTTTCCATTGCAAAAGGTTATAAAGCAAGATGGTCGTGTCTTCTTTTACGAGTTACCACAATCACATCCCGATTGGGCAAATTGCAATGCTTGGTATCTACCCACTCAGAGCCTACTGCAACGATGGTTGCGAGAGGAAAGGGGGATACAAATCTACATTGATAGTGACCTCGATTTTGACGATGAAACATTTGTCTACGAGTGGCAAATAGCAAACAAAGAAAACTTCGATAATGGTGGCTTTGAAATTCACAGATACAATAGTGAAGAGTCTCACTCTACCTACGAACTCGCCCTCGAAGATGCCCTCGCTTATTGTTTGAAAAATTTGGTATAGTATGGAGAATTTACCATGGTTAACTAAGGCTGATATAATAATGGCTTATATAAGCGCTATTGGATTGTTGATACTCTTGGTTGCGCGTATAATTATTAACACTAAACGCAAATAGAATAAATGGAACTGGAGAATTTGCTGATATGATGGGAGACCGTCCCGAAATATACATAGATTTTACCATCGATCAACTGATGGAGTATATCAATTCTATCAAGAATAGACGCATTCGTAACAATGAGTGACAAGCCTCGACCTGGTGGTAGCCGTGATGAGACACGAAACACCATAAACCTCACACGCTCCGAGCTTATGAGCCTATTGGAGCTTATATCTACCAAACATCCAATTAAACAAGCTATCGAATTACCGCCTTACTATGGTGATGACGATAGTAGAGCAGAATAAGTATATATATATGAGTAAAGAATATCTCGATGCTCTTGTCAATTCAGGAGCCAATGTTTCGATAACAATGACACCGAGCGAGCTTCGTGACTTTGCTGAGGATATCGCTCGCACCGTAGCAGAGAGAGTGTCTGCACAGACCGTAGATGCTATCAAGGATGCTATGGGAGATACGATGAAGTATTGCACCACCGAGGAGGCAACAAAAGAGTTTAACCTTCCGCTATCTACGCTCAATAGTTGGATAGCAAAGGGCATCATCGTGCCTCTCAAGAAGGGTAGAAAGAATGTATATAGGAGAGAGGATTTGGTAAGGCTCACCGCCAAGAAAGTAGGATAGTTTGCCAAATCCTTGCCATAGAAAAAAATAAAAACATCGGTAACTCACTGATTATTAGTGGGATTACCGATGTTGCGGGTAGCGAGACCCACGATTGATGGAAGTATATCTCATTATATATATATTGTTTATTACTATATTGCAGCTTATTGTATTTCAGTGCCTTATAGTGTCAATATTGAACACTACTGAATAGTACTTGTTTATTCAGCACTATTCGTTCTTGCCAAAAAATCTTTGATTCTTGCCAATTTTTGCCAAAAAATTTCATACTTTTGTACCCACGAAGATAAGCATAATCTTCGATGTGTGCAAATATAAGGAGAAATGGCAAGTATTTATTTTTCTCTTTCTGCCAAGCTATTTGGTGGAAAGAAACAGGTGATGGTGCGCTTTGGCGCTACCAAAGTCAACCAAAGGGCAAAGACTGGAATATATGTAAATCCCACCTATTGGGATGATGCTACTATGACTGTAGCCATTCCTAAACCTCGTCTCATAACTGACGAGTTGCAAGCGACAATAAAGGAACTTCGTGAAGCAGACTCTAAGCTCCGAGAACTAAAGCTATTTATCGAAGATGAGTATTTGCGTGATACAACTTCACCAGCAAACAACCCCAATTGGCTAAAGGAGGTTGTATATGTATTTCATAACGGAGTAGAAGATGATCATACAGATATTGACTTTTGGGGTGCGTGGGATTTATTTATCTCCACAAAGGTAGTAAGTGAACAACGCCATAGGATGTATGTGTCTACGCGCAACATCCTTAAACGCTTCGAGGCGGTAAAGCGCAAGAAAAACCTTGCGTTCCATTTAGATCTACACACATTCTCGCCATTACTCATCAGCGAGTTTGAAAAATATCTCTACGAAGAGCCTACTTATGTTAGTAAATACCCCGATATCTTTGAGAAAGTAAGGATATCAGATGGCAGAGGAGGAATATCGCGTGGTGCTAATACTGTATCAGGAAGACTTGATATCTTCAACACCTTCTACCGATGGACAAATGACAAAGAACTTACCACTAACTATCCTTTTAAGAACTTCCATATTAAATCGGTAGTCTATGGTACACCTATATATATAACTAAAGAGGAACGCAATATTCTCTTGGCTGCAAATATGGGAACTGAGTCATTAGAGCGTGTACGCGATATCTTCGTTTTCCAATGTTGCATAGGATGTCGTGTAGGCGATATGCTAAAATTCACTAAAGACAACATCATAGATGGAGCCATAGAGTATATTGCGCGTAAAACAAAGGATAAGAGACCTCACACTGTGCGAGTGCCACTCACCAAGATAGCCCTCGACATAATAGAAAAGTATAAGGATGATAATCGCAAAGAGTTACTCCCTTTTATCTCAAAGCAGAAATACAATGATTATATAAAGATGTGCTTTGAGAAAGCTGAACTTACTCGATTGATCACTGTCCTTGATCCTCGCACAAGAACAAATGTACAAATGCGCCTATGTGACTTCGTGACATCACATACAGCGCGTAAGACCTTTATCAGCATCCTTTATGAGCAGGTGCAAGACCCTAACCTTATAGGCGTCTTATCTGGCCATGTGGAAGGAAGTAAGGCCTTTGCTCAATATCGCCATATTGACGAGGAGCGCAAGCGCAAAACTATAGAGCTACTTGAATAATTCACACACCACAGCATCCACGATGTGTGGAGGAGTCTGGTCGTCAAGGATTGCGAGTATGTTATCTACATCGTTCATAGCTTTATTTTTTATGCTTCCGACAGCAGTCGCACAACAAAGGTTGCACCGCTGGGAATATCTCTCTTGATAAATCACCCTCAAGGTAGGCAATATCTTCGCCTGTGAAGCTCATCTTATCAAACTTGGCTATGTACGCTGTCAGGTGGGATAACTCGTGTATGAGGCTGTTGTAGAACTCCGCAGCCGAACTTGTCAAGGCTATGACCATAACTGCCTCTCGCCTTTTTGGAGAGTAGTAGGTTAATCCTGTGTCGAGCTTGCCAGCATAGAGGCTTCTCTCTGCCTTTTCAATATTCTTACCACGACAACCCAAGTCGTACATCTTATCAAGTATCTCGTCAGCGTAATACTGCGAGACAGCATAATAGGCATGCACGACTATATCGTAGTTGTCGAGGTATATCTGCTGGCGTATCATAGGTTACATCATTTCTTCCCACTCTATTGGGATGCCGTTGCCATCCATCTTCGCCATCCACTCAAGGAATACGCAGTAAGGGCTGCAATCTACATCGTCGATGACATCCTTGATGCCGAGCGCAAGGTGTGCCTCGTCTGGTATGCTTGACTTGTACTTATCAGCCTTAAGCATATTGGCAACATACACATAATTGTACCCTATGTTGTTATCAAGCGCCACATTATACTTCTTGAGTAGCTCATCCACTTGCTCTTTCGTCCAAGGCTCGATCTTCTCGCTCTGCCCTGTCGAGCTGTTCTTCTTGCGCATCTTCGACACTGCCCACTCGCAAGCCTTCTTGCTGAATGTATAGTCATAGTTGCGTAGATATGCCCTCATATCATTAGGTATAGGGTCATAGTCCTGTAATGGTCTCTTATGCATAATCTTGGTTTATTTAAGGGCAGGGCATAGCCCCGCCCTTGTTGTTTTACATGTAGCGACCTGTACTACGGCTTCTGCGACGACGCTCGCCCATAGGCTCGTCATCATCCCAATCATCGTCATCACGCTCACCATAGCCACCTCGGTTGCCGTAGCCACCACGATTGTTATCTCGCTCTCCCATATCGCCATAACGACGACCCATAGAGCCACCACCGCGGTGTCCCATCTCCTCCTCAAGCTCCTCTATGCACTGCATAGCCTTGCCCGCGTGCTTGAGAATCTTCTCCATGTGCTCAGAGAGCTTCTCACGCTTCTCTTCACTAATCTCAATCATGTATCCCATTTTTAATCAATCTTTTTTACTGGTTTCGCAGGTAGTTTCTCCGCTTGAATAGTACCCATCAACTCACGCAAGATGCTCGACATCTCTGCCATCTGCCCTCGTAGGTCGGCAATCTCCTTATCTCTACGCACCTTTTCGCCAAATTCGGGATTGAGGGCTTCGAGAATCTTGTCGCAACCGAGGATTACATTCTGATGATATTCTACGCTATTTACGAGGTCTATGCTACGCTGCTTAAGTGCGCTCACCTCTGCGTTCATCGCCTCACGACTTGTCGATATTGTCATCTTGTTGATTACGGAGTCCTCTACATCCTTATTTGCTGGGAGCTTTGAGAATGTCATCTGCTGACCATTTACACTTACCACGACATCCACGACCATCTCTGCACCTCCGAATGACTGCATCGGAGCATTGGGCATGGGAAACTTGGGCATAGGGTTAGAAACGCTAACAACGCTGCCAGTCTCGACATAAGGTGCGCCCTCCTTGTGAAGAATGTATATAGGGCTATTTACTCTCAAACTTTGAAACATACCTGTAAACCTTTGTTAATTACTAAAATGAACCTGTAGCCTCCGCAGTTGCTGCTGCTGCTGCGGGTGCTTCATAAGTCCCTACTAACTGCAATCTGTTTGTACGACTGTTGTAGTAGACGAGCAAGAGGCTCGATGCGCCTACGCCTCCTACATCGGCTACGGTAGCCTGCCCTCCAATGGAGTTAAGAAGCTGTACCGAGCCGAATAGGATGGGTAGCTCGTCTGTGGCAGTCGCAGGGATTGGCTGCTGTAAGTCTACAAGCAGCAAGCCTGTGTAAGCGTTATTGCGGAATGGGTCGAATGTGTATGTCACATTCGTTGCCGATGCCGACACGCTTCTGCTCTCAATCCCTATTGTTCTGTCAAGCACGAACATAGTCGTAAGTGTTAGAATGCGTTGTTAAAGTTGTTGCAGAAGCCACCATAAGGGAAGCCGTTGTAGCCACCGAAACCATAACCGCAGTAGGTAGGAATCAAGCCATAGGTAGCGTTGATGGCATTGTTTACAGGCACATACTGAGTAGGACAACTGATTTTCTTAACCTCAGGCTGGTTGCACTGTATCTCCTGCAAAGCTGCGTAAATAGGCTGCAACTCTGCCTGACGCTCCGAGCGTGCTGTGAGAGTAGCAATCACACGGTCTTTCTCTGCAAGCTCTCTATCCTTGCGGCTGTCCTCGATAGCATCGAGCTTGGCGATGATAGCTGCTGTGTTAGCACTACCAGCTTTCTCAAGGTTGCAAGTCTGGTCACGGAAAGCATATCCGATGTCCGAGAAGCCCTTGGTCAAAATCTGGTTAGTGTTGCAGAAACCGCGCTCGGTCAAGTAGTTTGACTCAAGGATAGCCTGCTGCGTCTTGCAGCAACACTCTGCCAACTGTGTAGAGATGGCGTTCTGCGATGTCAACACGCTATTGATAACCTGCTGGAATGACAAGCCATTCTGACCTGCGAAGTTGCAAATCTGTGTTGATACAGCACCGAGAGCATCACGCATGCGGTCATTAGAGCAGTTGATAGACTGCGCAAGCTGCGACAAGTCTACGCCATTGCGCTGAATCATCTGCGCAAGCATCTCACGCTCGGCATTGTTGTTATTGCCACCACCGAAGATGCCATTGCCATTGCCGTTGCCGAAGATAGCAGCTACGATGATAAGAGCGATAATGTCCTCGAAGCCTCTACCACCGAAGAGACCACCATTGTTGTTTGCCAAGCCAGCAACATACGCAGGGTCAATGCCTCGCTGCTGCAAGAATGGCAAGAGAGCGTTCAACGAGCCTGACCCGGTCTCGCCAAACTGATAAACTTTTGTTTCACTCATAATTGAAGATGTTTAATGTTGCGAGAAACACTATTGTTTCCCCACTGCAAAGGTGCAACATCGCAATAGGAATAACGACTTACGATTTCCGAGAATTGGGAAACGATTTCCAAAAAAAAGGAAATGAGCAATAAAGTGAGCTTTGAAGTGAGCATAAGCAATGTGCAATAAAAGCACATTACAACTCGATTTAAGTGCGATTACCCCCTCAAAATAGGCTACCTTTGGCACTTAAACGAGAAAAAATACTCGTTTAGGGAATAAACCGTTACAAATTGTCACGCTTTGAAGTATATATTAGAATGGCGCTATATCAAATAACCATCAAATAACCATCAAATAAAAAAGCGAGGTGTTACCCTCGCTCTTTCTAATTAACCATCTTAGTGTGGTTTAAGATATATGCTATCTGCTTCTCACAGTAGCCAGTTCTCTCGGCAATGAGCCTGTAGATGTAGGCTCTGCTGATGGCGTAATACACCTCGCCATATAGGTTGCGTAGCTCATTATCTATTGAGTGTACTGCATTATGCTGATTGATAATGTATATAGGTATCTCATCCTTTATTCTTCTTTTTGTCATAGCTGTACTCCCACCTTTAGGTGCAAGCACTTCATCGCAGAGCCTGATCGTTGCCGTGTGTCGCACTTGCACCTACCTCCGTGGGTGGAGCAATAGGTGGCTCTGCAACGCTCGGGAACTCATCCCAATAACAATAGATTAAATCCTCCATAAGTGCATTAGTGTCATTCTGCGCTTGCGCATCTGGCGAAGAGACGCACGAAAGTAAAACAACATAGTTAACAATGATTAGAAGTTGATACCAAAAGACCCACCAAAGCCAGCGTATGGTTGCCAGCCCATAGGTGTTATACCATAACCTCCTTGAACGCCGAGCATGAAGCTCCATCTCTTGCGTGTTGTGATGCTCTCTGTGGCATTGATATATACCGTTTGGGGATATACATCTACACTCTTTAGATAAGGGTTAAAACCGCCTATAACCACTCGATAATCCCTGCTCTTGTACTCGCGCTCCTCGATAGGTACATTCACATACACAGTATCGTGGATGGTGTCACGCACGATGACAAGGACTTCGACACGCTCGGTGCGGACAACAACCCTCTTTACCTCCTGTGGGTAATACTCGCGTATGGTGTCACGCACAATGATTGTGTCACGCTCCACCTCGGTACGCACAATATCTGTGCGTGTGGTGGCTCTCCCAAAGAAGAACGCACCCACAACACAGCCCACGAAGATGATGAGAGCGAGGATTGCGATGAGCTTATTTGCATTCATAGTTCAATCGTTTTTACGCCACTGAGCAAAGCTCTCACGATGCTCCAAGTAGTCGTAGTCGTACTGATGCTCAAAGGCCTCACGCTCAAAGCTGATGCCACGATAGGCGGTGCTTGTGTGGAATACCAAGCGATACAACCACTCCACAAAGTAGAGGATGTAGAAGAAGACATACCCAAGCTCCTTCATCTGTGCTGTGTGGATATTCTCATGGTTGTAGTCGTGCGGTGTCATCTTGTGAGGCTTACGCACAAAGCAAATACCAAAGAGGTTGATTGCCTTAAAACCCTTAAAGGGTATCCATTTGTTGTGAATTACTCTCATAGCTCTATTTTATGATTACGGTAGTCACTGATGAAGGCCTCCCACGCAGCATCTATATCCTTGATGTGTGGCTCTATACCCTTGTCTATTCTCACCATCTCCACAACCACAGGCTTCATAATATCGGCATTGGTGGTGGTAATACGGCTTGTGGACTGCACACCGCTACGCTCCGACACTAAGTCGATATATCTAACCATATACTCGGTCTTGGTGCGTAGGTAACGCGAGAGCAACGATATGAGGTTATTAGCCCCATGATGCTGATACCTGTGCAACTTAACGAATATCTCCTTGTACTCGTCAACTGCGTTCTTCTCCTTTTTCATAGCTATTCTATTGTGATGGTTATATCATCCGCACCTTTGAGGATGTCATACAATCTCTTGAGCGTGTTCATCGAGTTAAGCACCTGACCCTTGACCCTGTTCTCGCCCACGAGAATACACCCACTCGAATGGTCCGCGGTGTTCCCTGAGTGTATCATGATACCATCGAAGTGTGGCACATTGAGCAAGCGAGGAAGATAACCCTTGCACCAAGCGTATGATGCACGCTGAGAGAACTTTGGGGACTGCACATCCATTGTCACCTTATATGTACCATAGGGAATGGCTGTCTGCCCCGCAACCTTACCCTCGCCAACATCGTTAAGGTCGCCATCCTTGTTTAGGTCACGCACCTTATCCTCTAAGGTGTCGCAGAAATAATGGTTGTCTATATACAACTTACCTATCGTGTAAGTGTCGCGCAATGCTATGCGCTTCAAAAATAGTTTCATACTCTTTACCTTTTAATATCCGCTTTGTGGCATTCGCTCTGCACACATTCTGCGTTCGCACAACTTGAGACTCCTTTCTGTCTTAAGCATTGTGACCTCGCGTGTCAACTCCAACTCCTTGCGTGTGGCATCGCGTAACGCATCAGTCTGCGCAGCAAATCGTTCCTCTTTCTTGAGTAATTGTTCCTGCAAGAACTCTATCTGCTTGCGGAGTACCGAGAACTCGCTATCATCGGCACTCGCCTCCTCCACACGCTGACCTTGCTTGCGCGCCACCACCCACTTGATAAACTCGAAGCCACCAAGCGCAGTTACTATTGTTGCTGCCACTCCAAGCATACTAACCCAATCCATTACTCTAACTCTCCTTTGTTATTCTCCTCTATTATCGCAGCCATTACCTTTTTCAACTCCATACGCATCACGATACCACTTGGCACGCAACACACAATAGCGGTTATTAGGTTAAGCGGGTAGGCGAGGTAGTAGGCGCATAGAAACGCCCCTACCATAGCCACTACCGCTGCGATTATTATTACCCACGCAGTCTTACTGCGATACCATTTTACCCAAGACATAGTTACTTGCCGTGTTTGGCTTTCCACTCTCTAATCATGTTGACCATCTTTTTCATAGGCTCTGGCAACTCAACCTCTACATAGTTGTCGATGCTATCGCCCTCCTTAATCTCTACTACCTTACCGATAGCCTTGTTGGTAGCCTTATGCTTCCAAATGTGATATTCTTTCGCTGTGTGTTTCATAGTGGTGTAGGTTTAATTATTACCAATTATAGTAAGACTCGTATTCTTCTTTTGTGACTTGTTCCATCATACACATCTCAGATACAATAGCAAGAACCTCATCATCAGACATCTCGTCCTCTCCCATTAAAATTTTTACAACATCTACAATTCCATTGAGTATCATGCTACTGCCTGCATTGTTTTGAATAATCGTACTTCCCTCTTGCCATGCACCAAGACAACTAACATAATCACTAAGTCCCAATTCCATAGTCATCGCATCTATTGTTGTACGCCTATATAAGTCAGGTCCAAAATAACTTATCTCGGTACCATGACTCGGAATACCACCATAATCGCCGATTCCAGAGAACCCAACATAACCAATGATTGCGTTAAACACATTAAGGTTCTCAATTTGTTCATTTGTGAAGGTATCGAGGTAACCCATTACTGCTGGATATTTATGCCTTTCCATACGCGCTAATTTAGATTTCCAATACCTCCCATTAGGTTTAACAAGGAAATACTCTCCTTCAAGTTCTCCACTGCCAGAGCCGCCACCACTTGTTATTCCCTTAATCTCGGTTGCGAAATCCACTGGAGCAATAAGGTCTGTTGTGCCTTTCTTCTCACAGATAGCATCCGCTGTATCTTTCATTACTTTGTTTAGTGTCATAATCGTTAGTTTTTAGTCAAGTGAATAGAATTGTTCTTTGGTGATAAAAGGATATCTATCAAACCCCTCGATTATTTCTACAAATGGCATCATGTCCCCTAATGTAGGGTCATATACCATAGGATTTGCAATGCATACTGCTTCCACCGCATCTTCTGGGATGTTGTCTATCGTAGCTAAAGTTGGCACTATGGCTACCATATTGTCGATTTTAACTTTGACTAATAGTGAGTAATATTTCCAAGTATCTCTATCACCAAGTGAAGTTGACTTTTGGTCATAGTAGAAACATTCAATTCCACTCTCTCCCCCACTCGGAGGCGTACTTCCACCACCCTCACCTCTCTTGATGATGATGTCACCATCAAGGGTAGCCATATTTAATGTTGTGACATTCATACTATACTGCTGTGTTGATTACATTTGTGATATCCTGCACATCGCCCTTAGTGCTGATTATACCCTTAGGTGCTTCCTCAGTGCGTGCCTCGATACGCAAATACTTAGGATAGATGAGAGCTGTGACATCCCTATCCATCGTTGCATCATCGATAGACATATAGAGGCTTGGCACATTGTCATACTTACCGCTTGGCACGCTCGTCTGCAACACCGACAATGCTCCAGCACCTTTCTCGATGTGCAAGTTGAAATCGCCTGTTACCTCTACCTCGGCAACCCACTTGTTGCCATCTTTTGCAAATGTTAGTTCCATATTCTTGTTATTTTAATTGTTTTACATCGGCTCGATAAAGGTCTGAGAAACACAATCCCAGAAACCTTCAACACCATCGGATAGTCTCTTGCAAGGAATGTAATCTACGACAATCTCCTCACCGTGTCTCATACGGAAGTAGTAGATATGACCTTGATAGTCTGCTACTGGCTCTCCTGAATCTGGCGTATAACCACCTACAGGAATAGGGAATGGTGAGGTAAACTCTGAAGCTGTAAAGGTCTTTATGGTATTGTCTATAGTTATTTTCCCTGGGGTCACTTCCGCAAAGTGTAAGAGCTTATCATTAGTGTTAAATGTGGTGGCGCTACTACCATATCGCCAATATCCGCTACTTTTCAAGTAAGCAGTGAAACGCCTTGAGCTCGTTGATGTAGCACCATATAGATACTCCGCTGCATCAGTATTCGTTCTTCTAAATAGAACATCGACATAAGTAGTCTCATTTGCATATACGCCTGTATCAAATACCTTATCTTTTGTGCAAGTAAGATAGTCGATAATCTCATATCCTGCTGGGGTACGCGCCTCGCCACCATGCAAGAACTCGGCACTACCAAGATTCTCAAAGAACTGACCACTCACAAGATCAAGCATGCCTATTGCCCCATCCGCATTTCTCTTACAAGGTCGTAGCTTCATCACTATCTCGCCACTAGCCTTGGTGATTGTGAATCCTGTGCTTCGTATTGTAGCAAAGGTTGTGGCCGACCCATTATTATTTCTTGCGAATATGTAGAGAGGAACTTGGGGCATTGCCTCAAAAACCAATGTGGCAGTCGTGTCATCCACGCTGATACTTCCTCGTTGCATAGTGAGAATATTCTTCCAACGAGTGGAAGATAGCGTCACATTTGAGTCATAGCCGAATCTTGGATATATCGAGTTGCTACTTACATACGCAGACACGCTGATTCCTGTACTATCTGAAGCTCCGAAGAAGTACTCCGCTACAGTCGTGCGCACAGGCTTTGTGAACTGCATCTCGATAATATCATCCTCTTGTACTATGTAGCCAGTATTGATATACTGCTCGCCTGTACACTCGATATATGTTAGTCGTGTATATGTTTCTGGGACAATCTCAGGTACGCGGCAGTGCATGCCAAAGGCAAACATATAGTCCGACAGCATCATGCGCTTAGGCTCAAAGTTTACACTCCCAATGATGCCACTCACAGGAGTGAAGTACACCTCCAATGGAGTATGCTCCACAGCTGTGATAGTAGCACTTACAGGGGTATGGTTGCTTGTTACCTCAGCACTTATACCCTGTGGTGGCGTGGTTATTTTAGGAAATATACATCCCATACTATACTACCTCAATACCTGTTGGAATTTGTGGCGTAACCTCTACTCTGGTATTGCCGTTCTGCGTTGGGATGTTGAGCACTTTAAGCACCGCCATAAGTTCTGATGCCTTGCCTGTAGCCGCTGTATTTACAAGTATCTCATACTCACCAGTCTTATTTCCATCTTCATCCAAGAGTGCTGTCACTTCTTCTTGCTGGCTCTTCTTCACCGTATATTCACCCTTGCCTATGAATGTCACCTCAAAGTCGAGATTGCTCAAGTTGTACTGATTATCTGTACCAAGAGGTGTCATCGAGATAACTATCTGAGCCTGTGTACCCTCGCCCACCTGAACTTTTGTTGTTTCCTCTGCCATAACTTTATAATTTTATGTTGTTATATAGTCTAATATGTTGCCCACTCACCGTAGATATTACCCAAGTCATCCTTGAAGAATGTGAACTCGCACATGCTGTACTCACTCCATGTTGGTGCTTGACCGCCTTTCCACTTCACATTGTAAGGGATGATGACCATATCGCTCGATGTGTGGGTAAGTCTTATCATCCACTTGTTATTATACTCGCTATCCCCACCTACAAGAGTAGGTAGAGTTATCACATCGATTGAGCTGAACGCATACCATATCATCGTATTTGGTGGTATGCTTGTAGGTAATGGAGTGCCTTCATATCTGACGATAGGTGTCGCCGAGGCTATCTCTGTAGGGATATCCACTCTTGCCTCGCGGGCGGAATAGCGCACCTCTTCATGATCTATCTCGCCATAGTACTCCTTGCCCTCGTAGAGGAATGAGAAATATATGAAGTCATCCTCGTAGCAATACTGCATTGAGCACACACCGCGCATAGGAGAGACCGAATCGCCTGTCTTGATAAATACTGGCCTATTCTCGCTTAGAGCCTTGGAAATCTCACCACCAAGCAAGTCATTCGGCGATATATCCATGAGTAGCGTATCTTGATATGAAGCAAAGTCACCAGCATTGAATGACTGAATGATGTACGGTGCTTTAATCTGCTGAACATCCTCCTCAATACGCTCGATGTTGCGCTCGTTATCGCGGATGCGACCCTCCGCGTTGAACGCATAGACTATATCTGCCTTGAAAGGTGTTGATACATCATTGCTTAACGCCTCCTCTGTACCCCAGTCGTTAGCCCAATAGGATAGCTGTATAGGATCGTCATCTGCGTATAAAGGCTCTCCACGCTGATACACAAAGAGCGATGTTGCTATATGCTCAAGGAAGCTCTCTACATCGGGATAATTCGTTTCTTTGACATAGAGACTATTACTCATAATAGACATCTCACCATCTTCGAGCTCACGAGGTGATTTGTTCACCTTGGTATAGGTGTCGCACATAGTATGAAGACCAGCCGTAGTAGGTAACGATGCGGAGAAAATTTGCTCTGCGCTATCGTATGACCACTCCAATGAATGTAAATGGATGGTATTGAAGCGAATGATGACTCCCTCGGATGAAATCTCATCATAGACACCACCTACACCCTGCATGCCCATAGGGAAGTATTTGCCAATCTCAGGGAGCGACAAAATATGCTCCTCGTAGTCGTGGTACTCGCCATCGTGTATGCGCGAGTGTCGTAGGTTGACACAACAACTACCGATGTAGTCCTTATGACATACAACAGCCATGTATGCTGCGTTATATGGTGTTTTAACAGACGATGACACATTAAGCGCACTACCAATAGAGATATTACCTGTGCTTATCGTTGCCATCGAGCTATTATAGATAGCATAGGTTATCGTGTTATAGCCATTGGCTACATCCTTGAGGTAGTAATCCGTATTTGGCAACACCTTGAATGTGTCGACATAGTAGACATAAGATGAGACTATCGTCCCCCTGCTTGTGAGTACGCCATTCTTAGCTCTTGCCCTTGAGAAGTTATTAAACCCTACGGTCTTAATGCCATGTACGCTCATACCCTTTATCGTAGGTTCTGAGTATGCATAGTATGATAGCGGGTATAACGCGCGGAACTCATCTACTGTTGTTGGCTCATTGCCAGCACCAAACATCTCGGTGAGGTCAAAGAGGCACATACGCAAGCGTATCTCTGTACCCTGAGGGCATACATTCACAAAGTCAAAAGTCTTATCTATACGAAAATAGATTATCGATGATGTTGTAGGTGTGAATATCTTGTTTACCTCAGTAAACACGCTACCAATATATATACCTACACCTTTGTAGTATCTATCCGCAAGCAATAGGTATTTATGACCTACAGTAGGGTAAAGGTCGGGCTTTATCTGCCATCGTGTAGAGCCGCTTATATAGTTAGCAGTGCGCGATAGGTTTTGAATAACAATCTCGTTGGTGTTGGCATCGTAGAATGTTGTCGCCCCCTCGAAATTCTCGCGCGTAGGGATAGACTCTATCTTCTGTGACCAGATGATAGAGCTACCCTTGATTGTGCGTATCACAGCACTCTCATCGCGTACAGACTTGTTATTTGCCGTAGGTCGATATGCAAACTCCTCTGCGGTAGGTTGCAACACGCCTGTAAGGTCATTTGCCATGCCCACACTATCCTCCTTGGTCACATAGTTGATGAGTGTGGTCTTGACATCGTTAGCCGTAGCCAAGCCGTCATCCTTGCCCGAAGCATCTGCTATTGTCTTTACCTTGGCATTTATGATAAGTCTACTAACCACATCCTCGCTATCATTATCCCCCAACTGAATAGTCTTGAATGTGGGTAAAAATGATAGATAACTATTTGCGCTTGTGACAATCTCAGGCACGAGGATGTCCAGCTGAGCTCCATTGCCCTGCTGGATGGTGTACTTGGTAGCATCTCCTGGGGTTGCTTGAACATTAAACGACAAGCCCCAATCTCCTGCACTGCCAGAGCCTTGTGGCGCAAATGGATAGTACTCACCATCTATCCATACCTCGCCAGTGTCGCCAATAAGACCTATCTGAGATGAGGTCACAGCACCTGACTGCACCATACTCTCAAATGTAGCCTTTGCCTCAGCATACACTATAAGCTCTATGTTCTCGTATTCTGCCATGTATTGTTATTTAGTGGGGAGGTCGCCCTCCCCTGTGGAGTTATTTTACAACCTTGATTGATAGCCTTGCCTTGATGAAGTCGTAAACATCGCGTGCATCGGCAAAACCCTGATTACCGCTGGTCTTGCTAATCTTATCCATTGAGTACACTGTTGCGGTGATTGTCAATTCTTTTAGGTTGTCATCATTTTCTCTGTTCGTTAAGAAGTACGCCCTTGTCTGAGTATCGTCAATTTTAGCTATTGTTTGTAAAGAGTCAATCTTGATATCCGATTTCTTAGCAAGAGGGTCGGGGTTTTCATCATTCGCGGTAGAAAGTTTGGTTACAAGGGATGAGGTTGTAATATTACCCATCATGCCAGCTACCATTGTCACCGAGTCTGTGTTGTCGATTTTTATCCAATTGACGCCGTTAGAGATAAACCAGTCTCCAATCTCGAAGAACTCGTCATAGGTCTTAAGATCACCAAGGGTTTTCTCTCCCCACCCGAAATTACCTACGCTATTTGAGTTAGGCTTGCGTACGATGAAGTACCAACCCTGTTTTTCTTTGGGAGTAAAAAACGGAGTGTCCTCGGTTACGGAAAATTCATCGCCTGTTAATGGGAATATATCTTTGTAGTTTGCTGATGGCGTTACCACAATAGTTCGGCTTGTCGCCTCTGATGATGAATTTCCGATTGTACCACCAAACTGCAGCTGTCCTAAAATTGCATCAGGCAATAGGCCAAGTTTGATTTTCTCGTAGTTTTCATCAAATAGGTATCCCTTAGCTACATACGAGTTTTTAATGCCTTTGATTGTATCATCAGTATATCCGTCAGCATTGTCACCCAACAATGCTTCTGTCACAGCCGCACCAACATTTTCTGCCACTTCCCCTGCGATTGTACGGATTGATTTTCCTTTATCAGAGGCTGTAGTACCTATAAGTTCATTAACAGCAGAAGATACTTCCGCAGCCTTGGCATCGGCTGCCTCTGCTGCCGCTTGTGCAGTTGCAATAGCGTCACTTAGGGCTTTTCCGCTAAAGGTTACAATGCCTTTGTCTGGCTCTACTGTAATCTCAATTCCATCTGCGCCTACCAAATTCAAGTATGAACCACCTTCTATTGTAGGATAAGTTGTCTTTCCTACAATTATACCCTTAACATAGCTAAGTGTACTCGCGATAGTATCGGTGTCCGACATATTGAGGAAATGCGCATTTGAGCCATCGTCCTGAGATACCCAAATAGCTTGTCTTCTGTCTTTTGCAGTGTCCGACCCAGCATTACCTGTAATAAATACAACTCTACCGTAGTATTCACTCTTGTCGGTTAGATTTGTAAATGTTTCCAGCAAGCCCTCATATATGACGGCAATCGAGGGTATGTTGTCGTAATTTGCCATAATCCTTTAATTTTAATTGTTAATGTTAATTGTTATTCTCTGTTGGTGTCACCACCGCTATTGTTACTCGTCTTTCTACATTGCTCACACGAGCCTCAAGGTTGCTGAGGTCGGTAGATGTCGCTAATGGTGTAAAAGTTTCTTCATCGTTATCCTCCTTAATTGTTAGTAGTTGCACGAGCTTTGTTTTAGAAATATCGCCCGATTGTTTTGCAATAGTAGTGTTGGCAATCTTGCGCCATTTGACACCATCAGAAATAAGAACATCATTGGGGCTTAAGTCCATCTCCAAATGCCCTAACGAAACAGATGGGTTATCAGTCACAGCCTTCAGAGGAATTTTATCTGGGCTATAGGCGTTATCTACAAATACAGTTATGCCCTTGTATTTGCTTGCTTCATTGTTAAGAAGCTCAACACTATTATCCAAAAAGTTCAAAGTAGGGTTATATTTCTCTTTGAACTCATCAGAGGGGATAATCCTAAATCCGAGTGTTGTAATATCAGATTGTTTTCCAGCAATCATCAACCTATTCGACTCCTTTGTCAACTTCTCAGCATACCTCTTAGAGCCTATTACGGTGTTGTCATCTGCGGTATCCGCTGGCACGGACTGATGGTTATCATCGAACTTTAACCCTTTGCTTACAACAAGTGCTGCCTCTCTCTTTGCTGCTGTGTCGGCATACAATTTAGCACCTACGATTGATGTACTATCGGCATCATCTCCGTCTTTACCCCTGAGTTCATTAACGGCATTCTGCAAGGCTATGACCTGCTGTTCCGATGACCCCCATAGTGTCTGTATCTTGAGGTTGTTATCCTTCTTATCCTGCTGCTTCTTGCTTTCGGCTTGCTGTACCTTAAGATTGGTCTCGATAACATTGTAGCGCGAGTAAATGCGGTTATCTCCAATGTTATATGTAGCTATATATTGATTGTAGAGCTTCCTCTCGTAGCCTTGAACACGCGAATAACGCCCTTGCTCGCCAAATTGTGCGCCCAAGAGCTGTACCTTCTGACCTAAGTCAAATACGATTTTATTCTCCTTGCAATATACAGAATTAACAGGGCAATCATAGACATTGGTATCAGCGTAATATTCTTTAGCAAGCGCAACACCTCGGTTATAAAGTTCTACCTCAGCGTTCTTGATGTAATCGGCATCGAGATCTACGCCTGTAAGGATGTATGTGTCGCCCTGCTGAGGCTTGAGATTATCATTGGGAATAACAGTCTGGTAAGCACCAGCACTACCCTCGATAATTGGGACAATCTCTATTTTCCACTTGGTGGTCGTTACATTGTTCTCACCTGTGAAGAACTCTTTGCGTATCTTACCATCGAATGTGCGACCCATCAATGCTCCACTGGTAAACTGAATACCTAATATGCCAAGCAGTTTAGGTTCATTCTTAGTAGCAACAAGATATATAGGTACATTATCCTCACCGTTGATAGTTCTATCCTCGGTAGTGATATCCTCCTCGTTTTCTATCTTCGTGTCAGCCTTTGGGAATACATCATTGAGGATGATAGTCTTCTCTATCACTTGCTGAACATTGGCAGCATCCACTACATCGTAGTAGTCAATGATATTGCTGTTAAGAGAGGCGCGTGGTCGTAGGCGCTTCTCCGAGATATGATTTGTTGTGCTATTGCCATTCTTTTCGTCATAGCTGGCAGGGAGGTTCTGTGTGCCGCCGTAGATATAGAAGCGTGTGGCGTAGTTGTCATTCTCGCCACGCTTGGCTGCTGGGTAACGATTAACAATCCCTCCTTCGCGGATGGGTATAACCTCGCCATCCACCTCACACTTGCCAAAGTGGATGACTGCCTGTGTCACTTCCTGCGTCTTGACATACTCAACCCACCACTCTACACCAAAGGCATTAGCAATGTCACCTATAGCCTTCCAGCAACTCACACCATCAAAGGATAACTCCTTCATATCCTTGGTGTACTTGTCGCCTGTCATCGTGGCAACAGTCCATTGAGTTATGCCTGTGCCGAGGTGGTCATTCATGTTTTTGGCTATGAGCTCGGCATATTCGCTGAGGCTTGTAGTTAGCGAGAATGTCAACTCACGCTTAGTGATAACACTATTCTCTCCGTATGTAAGCCACTTAAGCTGACACGCCTCCATATAATGCTCATAGGCGTAAAACTTGAGTACATACTTATAGCCTCTGACATCTGTTATAGGCTCAGGAGTGGCATCGTTCTTGAGGAAGTAATGAAAATCGGACAGCGATGGGATATATACATTACATCCGCGAGTCAGCGGTAGCGTCTTGTCGCTATTGAATGACAACTCGACATAATGCTCACCGCCAAGCTGCCTGAATACTCTGGCATCTTTGGTGATGGGGGCTTCGTGTACAAGTCCCCCATCGGGGCTGTATATTGTTATGGATGTCATTTCGTATATGGTCTTAGAGTGCTTCATTACACTCTTAGTGCAAAATTATATATTTATGGTAAAAGCACCAATAAATTTACTCTATTTTTTTAGGGTTCGGCTCAGTAAATTTTACTGCTATCTTACATGCTGTTAGGTTGTAGTGGTCAAAAGTGGTGCAACCTTCATACTTAAGGTGGTAATGTCTGCCTAAATCTGGAACATAGAGGTCAATTATACCACTTTGTAACTCAACTATGAATTGTTGATACTTATTAAGAAAATCCTCCTTTGTTTCTCCCTTAATGCCGAATATAAGGGACACACTTCGCTCTTGAACATACGATGTGTCTGGTTCTATGTATTCCGTACCATCTCCATCTACAGGAATGTTAGTAACCCACTCCTTTAGTTGTGGTGGTGTTAGCAGAGAATTATAACTCCCCGCTAACATCATAGCTCCATACTTCGATAATTGGCTTTTATTGATTGTTATTTCTGCCATAGTATTATATTATTAAATAGCACCTTCATCAATAGACCTACGAATAGATGCAATGTCGGCTTGCATCAAAATTAAGCCCCTTGTATGCTGAGCAATAAGCGATGTGTCGTTGTGTATCATAGCTACGGTAGCATTGATAGACTGCACTTGCGAGAGGTTTTCGATATGCAACGACTTACAAAACTCCACAGCATCAGCAATACGATGTGTCTGACCCTGTATATCAGTGAAGCGACCATTAAGCTCCGAGCCTGTTTCCTGTGACATCGTTTGGAAGCCCTTAGAGGATGCAGATGCTGAGTAATTTCCCCCATCAAACACAGCGATACCTGACTCATCGCCAGCATCCTTTACACCTTGATAGAAAGCGTTGGTATTTTCCTGTAGCTTTAACGCCTCATCCTTTACCCATCCTCCTAACTTTATAAGTTCTGCTAAATACTCTTCCTCTGTTAATTCCCCAGCTTCTTTTTTTGCGTTTAATTCATTTATATAGCCTTGTGCTTTCAAAAGCAGAGGAGAAATGAAACTTGAATATGCAATTTGTTTCGCAAGGTTTTCCAAAATATTCCCAATAGCATCCGACATCGCCTGTGCTGCATCGGTTCCATTCTCAAAGGCATCTGCAAGTGCATCATTTATTATAGACCCTATCTCTCCAAACACATCTTTCATGTATCCATTGAGAGCGTCAAGGTTATCTTTATACAACTCTCCCTCTTCTATCAAGGCTTCTACAGTTTTCTTGGTAGTTTCATCAAGATACTCCCCATACTCCTCATAGTATGCCTTTAATTGGTCTACATTCAAGATACCATTCTCATCAAAAAAGTCAGCAAGATCCTTAACATCTACATTATCCCATCCAGTACCCCAGAACTTTTGCCATCCGCTTCTCATATCAGCGACTAACTGGATGTCGGCTTGTTCTGCTCTTTTTATAAGGTTGGCCTGCGCTCTGTTGTTTGCCCAATAGGCATCAGTCTTAGCATTATAATCTACGCCTGTTCCACCTACAGAATTTAGAACTTCAAGGTCGTGCGCGAGGTCATTTATTTTTTTCTTTTGCTCTACTGTTGCAGACAACAACGCTGCAAATTCACCATATTTATCATCTCCAAATATAGATGAAAACGATGCTCTAAGCTCTACATTTCTTATTCGCTCTAATGCTTTTGCATACTCATCTGCGGCCTCAGTTGCAGCTCGTGTAGCTTGTTCATTTTGTTTGAAAATACCTGCTATAGTGCTAACGACTTGGATTGCTGCTCCAATAATTGCAAGTATGGCAGATGCCTTCTCTACAGCTTTAAGTCCTTCTTCAAATGCAGTCATTGCACCTTGAATAGCACCAATCATGTTGATTGCAGAGCTGGATAACTGCGCGATGGTTCTTAACATATTAGCTAACCCACCATCAAATTCCTCAAGCCCATCAGCTGCATCTTCTGCTGCCTTACCGATATTTTGGAATACTTGAGTGGCCTTAGCCCAATCTCCTGACTTAGTCTCCCGCTTTACCTTGCCCAACTCATCTTGCAATACTACTATCTTAGCGCGTAACTCGTTGATGGTATTTCGATACTCCTCCGCAGATGCAGAGTCCGAACTATCCAAAGCATCATACGCTGCCTCCTTTGACTCCAGCTCCACCTGCAAGTCTTTGAGCATCTTCGTGAGGCGCGTGGTACTCATATCAACCAACTCTTGCGCCCACTCGCTTGCCTGCACCCTATACTCAGCGAGTAGAGCATCACGCTCCGTCTCTAAGGTCTTGCGCTCACCATCTGTAGTTGCTTCTTCTATCTTTCTGTTATATAGTTCAGTTGTAGCGAGTATTTTCTCTTTGAGTGTACCATACTTTACAAGATGTTCATTCCAAGCGTTTTCCTCTGCTTTCTGTGCTTCGATAGTTGCTCTGAGAGTTTCTCCTGCCATTTCTACTTGAGCCTCCACATAACTCTCCCACTCATCGTATGCTTGACCCTTATTAGCTTTGCGCATTGCGTTAAACATACCTTGCTGCTCATCTGTAAGAGGCTTGCCCTGCTTAGCTATGAGGTCTGCCTCCTGCTTGGATATTTCATGCTCTCGTTTAGCATAGTCTAACTTTATTTGGGCTATGACTTTATCAGAGCCATCTACCATAGCATCTATCTCGGCTTGCTCGGCATCTTTACGGAG
>JAZQYM010000090.1:0-4862 GCA_045633525.1 Alistipes sp.
CCCATTCTTGGTATTCTACATCAGAAAGGCGAAGATGGAGCATCCAAAGGGACTTATTGCTGCTGCATTGAGTAACATGGGTGAGCGTTTTGGTTACTACATTATGAACGCTGTTCTCTTGTTGTTCATCTGTTCTAAGTTCGGTATCAGCGATGCTGCAGCGGGTTGGATCTACGCTGTTTTCTATTTCTTGATTTACGTGCTTAGCCTTCCGGGTGGTATTATCGCTGACCGTTCGCAGAACTTCAAGGGTACTATCATCGCAGGTCTTGTAGTTATGGCTTTGGGCTACGGTATGTTGTCTGTGCCTGTATTCGCAGAGGCTTCAGGTTTCTCTTGGGTATTGGTATTCACTTGCGTGGCATTGTTTATCATTGCATTTGGTAACGGTTTGTTCAAGGGTAACTTGCAGGCTATCGTTGGTCAGATGTACGATAACTTCGAGGCAGAGGCTGCAAAGCGCGGTCCAGAGGCTCTTGCCGAGGCAAAGTCAAAGCGTGATACTGGTTTCCAGATTTTCTACGTATTTATCAACATTGGTGGTGTTATTGCTCCATTCGTTGCTCCATTGCTTCGTAGCGCGTGGTTGAAGATGCACTCTCTTGCTTACAACGCAGACCTTCCACGTCTTTGCCATATGTATCTTAACGATGCTGACACTATGGCTGCATCAGATATGGAGAACCTTACAAACCTTGCAGCAGAGGTTGGTCACACAGGCGTTGTAGATGGTGCATTCTGCGATAGCTACCTTAATATTTTCAACACAGGTGTTCACTTCTCGTTCATCGCATCTGTTGTTGCAATGCTTATCTCGTTGATTATCTTCATCTGCATTAAGAAGAACTTGCCAAACCCAGCAAAGAAGGAGAAGGCTGCTACTGCAGAGTATTCAGAGCAGGAGAAGCAGGCTGATGCAAAGGAGATTAAGCAGCGTCTATATGCGTTGTTCGCAGTTCTTGGTGTTGCTGTATTCTTCTGGTTCTCATTCCACCAGAATGGTCAGTCACTCTCTGTATTTGCCCGTGACTTCGTTAATACTGACGCAATTCCACCAGAGATCTGGCAGTGTATCAATCCACTATTCGTGATCTTGCTTACCCCAATTATTATGTACACTTTCGCTGCTTTGGCACGTAAGGGTAAGGAGGTATCAACTCCACGAAAGATCGTCATCGGTATGTTCCTTGCAGCTCTTGCATACATCTTCTTGGCTGTTATCGCAGTGGCTAACAACTACCCATCAGGCGAGGAGTTCAAGAGCTTGAGCGATGCTGTTAAGATTGCTATGAAGACTAGCCCAATGGTGCTTATCCTTACATACTTCTTCTTGACTGTTGCCGAGTTGTTTATCTCACCACTTGGTCTTTCATTCGTATCGAAGATTGCACCACGTCACTTGCAGGGTATCTGTCAGGGTTTGTGGTTGACAGCAACAGCTATCGGTAACCTCTTCATCGCTATCGGTGTGACTATGCTTAACACATTCCCAGAGCAGTGGATGTGCTGGGCTGTATTTGCAGCATTCTGCCTTATCTCTATGGGTATTATGCTCGGTATGGTTAAGTGGTTGGAGCGCGTTACAAACGCTTAATAGGGTTGTACTAATATAACCTTACAAATAGATAGAGCTACCCTTCGGGGTGGCTCTATTTTTGTTTAGGAATATAGCCTACTTATAGTTCTTTGCATATAATTCAATAAAATTTGGCGAAAATAGATATGTAGTCTCCAAAAAATTTATATCTTTGGACGGTATTTGTTTTGATAAGTAGCAAAAAGATATATAAAAGATGAATAGTAGGTATCAACTTCCTAAGCATGGCGGACTTATCAAGGATGGTGCGCCGAAGGATATTATACATCGCTACGAGCGTATGCAGACTCAGGTCTTCGACAATGAGTTTAGCGGTGTACAGTATGTGGCAGATATTATCTGTCGAATGATACAAAACCATAGCGAGAATGCCTCTGCAAGAGATATATATGAGGAGCTTCCGCCATTTGTGCTCGGTCTTACCACTGGACGCACGCCATTGGGCTTATACCGTGAGCTTGTGCGTCGTTATCAGGCGGGCAAGGTGTCGTTTAAGCACGTTGCGGTCTACTCGCTCGATGAGTTCTATCCTATCCGTCGTACCGACCAGCAGAGCCGTAACTTCCGTATCCACGATGACTTCCTCAAGCACGTAGATATCGCGCCTGAGAATGTGCATACTCTCGATGGCGAGGTATCGGAGAGTCGTATCTCGGAGTATTGTAGCGAGTACGATAAGTCTATCCGTAAGATTGACTTGATGATTATCGGCTTTGGAGAGCAGGGTCAGCTCGGCTTCAACGAGCAGGGTTCGTATGCCAAGTCGCATACCCGCCTTGTGGAGCTATCGCACAACTCGCGTAAGGTGCAGTCGCAGCAGTTCGCGGGCTTCGAGAATACCCCTAAGTTGGCGATAACAATGGGTATTGGCACTATTATGCGTGCCGATAGAGTTATCCTTATGGCGTGGGGAGAGGATAAGGCAGATGCTGTGCAGCATGTTGTTGAGGGCGAGATTACCGATAAGGTGCCAGCAAGCCACCTCCAGGAGCATCCAAATATCGAGCTTGTTATCGACGAGACAGCCGCTGAGAAGCTCACCCGCGAGCAGACACCATGGTTGGTAGGTCCTTGCGAGTGGACGCCAAAGTTTGTGCGTAAAGCTGTAGTGTGGCTTTGTGGCAAGGTAAACAAACCTATCCTTAAACTTACATACAAGGATTACATCGAAAATTCGCTTGGTCAGTTGTTGGAGAGCTGTGGTACATACGACAAGGTTAACATCCGTGTGTTCAACGATTTGCAGCATACCATTACGGGTTGGCCTGGTGGTAAGCCTAATGCTGACGACTCTACACGTCCGGCACCTTCTATGCCATTCCCTAAGCGTGTATTGATCTTCTCGCCACATCCTGATGACGATGTTATCTCGATGGGTGGTACCTTTATTCGCCTTGTGGAGCAGGGGCACGATGTGCATGTGGCATACCAGACTTCGGGTAATGTTGCCGTTCACGATGATGTGGTTTTGCAGAATGTGGACACGGCTTGCTTGCTCGGTATTAGCAATAACTTCGACGAGGTAAACGAGATTATAAATAGTAAGAAGCGTGGTGAGCCAGAGCCTCGTAAACTTTTAGATATTAAGGGTACTATTCGCCGTGCTGAGGCGCGTGCTGCGGTACGTTCGTTTGGTCTAAATCCAAATACGAATGCTCACTTCCTTAACCTCCCATTTTATGAGACTGGAGGTATCAAGAAGGGTGCACTCACCTCTGACGATATCAATATTATCGTGAAGCTTCTTCGCGAGATTAAGCCTCACCAGATCTATGCTGCGGGTGACCTTGCCGATCCACACGGTACGCACCGTACCTGTATGGAGGCTATCCTTCAGGCGCTCGAGGTCACTCACGACGACGATTGGCGCTCGGAGTGTCACCTATGGCTCTACCGTGGTGCTTGGATGGAGTGGAATCTTGGTCTTGTTGATATGGCAGTGCCACTATCTCCAGACGAGATGCTTAAGAAGCGTCACGCTATCTACCGTCACCTCTCGCAGAAGGATATCGTGCCATTCCCAGGTAGCGATACCCGCGAGTTCTGGCAGCGTGCCGAGGAGCGTACGCAGAACACTGCCAAGCTATACGATAAGCTCGGTATGGCGGAGTATCAAGCGATTGAGGTCTTTGTAAAGATGTTTTAGCGAAGCCGCCTAAAACGGCTACTTTGTCGTTGTGCTTGCTCCTAAAATGCTCATTTACCTTTAGTAAACTCCGCTTTTATGAGTAGCGCACGCCTAAAATTAGCTCGTTTTATACAGCTTCTAATATATTGGTAATTAGCAAAATAAAACAATTAACAATGAGAGTAATAATCAAAGACACCTCTAAGGAGGTGGCACAGTGGGCAGCGCGCTACATTGTGGAGCAGATAAAGGCTAAGGCGGCGGTGACAGATGCGCCATTTGTGCTTGGTCTTCCTACAGGTTCAACACCTTTGGAGACCTACCGCGAGCTTATCGCTATGCACAAGTCAGGTGAGGTATCCTTCAAGAATGTTATCACATTTAATATGGATGAGTATATAGGCTTGCCTAAGGAGCATCCTGAGAGCTACTACTCATTTATGTGGAGCAACTTCTTCTCGCATATAGACATTAAGCCTGAGAATGCCCATATCCTTAATGGTAATGCCCCAGACCTTATGGCTGAGTGCAATGCTTACGAGGCTGCTATCGTGGCAGCTGGTGGCATCGACCTCTTTATGGGTGGCGTAGGCGAGGATGGTCATATCGCTTTCAATGAGCCATTTTCATCGCTCCACTCGCGTACGCGCATCAAGTCGCTAACACCAGATACCATTGCCGTGAACTCTCGCTTCTTCGGTGGCGATATCTCGCAGGTGCCAACCCAGGCCCTCACCGTAGGTGTTGCAACTATTATGGATGCACGCAAGGTACTTATCCTTGCTACTGGCCGCAAGAAGGCACGTGCCCTCCGTCATGGTATTGAGGGTAGCTACAACCACCAGTGGACAATCTCTGCCCTCCAGCTCCACCCAGCAGGTATCATCGTCTGCGACGATCCAGCAGCAGAGGAGCTACGTGTAGCGACATATCGTTATTTCAAAGAGATCGAACGATAGATTTCTTGTGATAAGGGGTCGATTGCGGCCCCTAACAAAAAAGGCGACAATGGGACGTACGTTCAAGTACTACCCATCGTCGCCTTTTTCGCCGAGTGTAGCACTCGGCGCCCTTCTGACAAGAAATTTGGGTTGTGCGCTTGGTAAGGTTTTTTTTGAGACCACAGAGACAAAAAAG
>JAZQYM010000091.1:0-30231 GCA_045633525.1 Alistipes sp.
GCTGTATCCTCGCGCAACGCCTCAATAGTGTATTCATTCATAAAACTTTAATGTGTTAAATTAGTTGATTATAAAATAAAGAATTGAATTCTGGTGCAAATATAATACAGAAAAAGGCGTTTGTCAAGAGGGAGAGGTAAAATATTTTGCTTTTTGGGCAAAATATTTTACAATTAGTAATTAGAAATTAGTAATTAGTAATGTTAAAAGTCTGCGACTTTTTATTAGGGAAATTAAGGAATTTAGGGAAGTTAGGGAAGTTAGGGAATTTAGGGAGATGGTATCACGTGAAACACTAAACTCATTAAATTCCTTAAACTCCCTAAACTCCCTACCCCTCCCTAAACTCCCTAATTTCCCTAATTTCCCTAAACTCCCTTTTCACTTTTCACTTTTTTTTTCTATCTTTGCGCCGCTTAATATAAATATAGGTAAGAACAATGGTTAATATCGAGCAGTTTATTTCGGGTGTCGTTAAGCGTACCACCGAGGAGTTGTACGGCACAAGCGACAATATCCAAATACAGAAGACGCGCAAAGAGTTTGAGGGTGACTACACCGTAGTGGTATTCCCTCTCTTGAAGGCATCACGCAAGTCGCCAGAGGCTACAGCAACAGAGCTTGGCGAGAAGATTGTGGCTACAACGCCAGAGATTAAGAGTTTCAACGTCATCAAGGGCTTCCTAAACCTTGTTATCGACTCATCGTTCTGGAGTGCACGCTTCCGTGAGATTGCCGAGGCTAAGGACTTCGGTATGGCTGATCCTTCGGGTCGCACAATAATGATTGAGTACTCATCGCCTAACACCAACAAGCCTCTACACCTTGGTCACATCCGAAACAACCTACTCGGTTACTCGGTGGCTACAATCCTCAAGGCTAATGGTCACAACGTAATCAAGGTAAATCTCGTTAACGACCGCGGTATTCACATCTGCAAGTCTATGCTTGCGTGGCAGTTGTATGGCGGTGGCGAGACCCCTGAGACCTCGGGTATGAAGGGCGACCACCTCGTAGGTAAGTATTACGTAGAGTTCGACAAGCACTACAAACAGGAGGTTAAGGAGCTTGTTGCCCAGGGTATGAGCGAGGATGAGGCTAAGAAAAAAGCCCCTATAATGCTTGCTGCGCAGGAGATGTTGCGCAAGTGGGAGGCAAAGGATGAGGAGGTCTACTCGCTTTGGCAGACTATGAATGGATGGGTGTACGAGGGCTTCGACGTGACCTACAAGGCTATGGGCGTAGACTTCGACAAGGTATATTACGAGTCTGAGACCTATCTTCTCGGCAAGAGCCTCGTGGAGGATGGTCTAAAGAAGGGCGTATTCTTCCGCAAGGAGGATAACTCCGTATGGATTGACCTCGAGGCAGATGGTCTCGACCAAAAGTTGCTCCTTCGTGGCGACGGCACATCGGTATATATGACTCAGGACCTCGGTACTGCACTTAGCCGTTTCGAGGAGAACAAGCTCGACGATATGATCTACGTGGTAGGTAACGAGCAGAACTACCACTTCCAGGTATTGAAGCTCGTATTGAAGAAGCTCGGCTACGAGTGGAGCGACAACATCTTCCACCTATCATACGGTATGGTGGAGTTGCCAGAGGGTAAGATGAAGTCACGCGAGGGTACTGTAGTGGATGCCGACGACCTTATTGCCGATATGATTGGCACAGCACGCGAGATGTCGGAGGAGCTGGGTAAGCTCGATGGCGTAAGCGACGAGGAGGCATCAGCTATCTCGGAAATGGTAGGTCTTGGCGCGTTGAAGTACTTTATCCTAAAGGTTGACCCTAAGAAGACTATGCTCTTCGACCCACGCGAGAGTATCGACTTCAATGGTAACACTGGTCCATTTATCCAGTACACCCACGCCCGCATCTGCTCTATTTTGCGCAAGGTGGCTGAGGCAGGTATCTCTACCGAGGGCTACACCGCTGCCGAGTTGCTACCAGAGGAGGTTGAGCTTATCAAGGCTCTCGCTGAGTACCCAGCAGTAGTACGCACTGCAGGCGAGCAGTTCGCACCTTCGGTAATCGCAGCATACGCCTACGACCTTGCAAAGCAGTTCAACGGCTACTACCACGACCACTCTATCCTTAAGGAGGAGAATGCTGTAACACGCTCATTGCGTCTAATGCTTGCCTCTACCGTGGCGAGTGTTATCCGCTCAGCGATGTCACTACTTGGCATCCGTGTTCCAGAGAGAATGTAACAGAGAGAGCAATATAAAGAGGTCTTAAAGGAAGGAAATTAGGGAGATTAGGGAATTTAGGGAATTTAGTGTTGTTTGGTCGACTCCTCCCTAAACTCCTTAAACTCCCTAAACTCACTAAACTCCCTGTTCACTTTTCACTTATGCGTAAAATAATCTTCACACTCACTCTCGTTGTCCTGTTAGGCTGTAGCGGTGGTGGTCAAAAGAGGACAAAGACCGCAGAGCCACAAGAGAGCATCACAACGGAGCTAAGCCCCGAGCAGGAGCTAAGCGAGGTGCTCAACCACTACTGGGACGGCTTCGACTTCGAGGATGCGGAGGCTCTGAAGGAGCTTAACCGCGAGGTGGTGATATATGCCCTTAGCGAGTATGTAAGCCTTATGCCCGTGGAGGATGCCGACACTCGTATGCGTGACCTTATACGCCGTGCCTCTACCTCGCACGATATGCTCGACTACTTCGCCACCGTGTGCGAGATTGTGCTACACAACCCCAACTCGCCACTACGCAACGACGAGTACTATATCCCTGTGTTGGAAGAACTTGTGGCATCGCCACTACTCGATGAGTACGAGGTCATAATACCAGCCTACGACCTCGAGATAGCGCGTAAAAACCGCATCGGCAGAGAGGCAACCGACTTTGTCTACACCCTCGAGGATGGCTCTACAGGCACACTACACGCCATTAGTGCCACCTACACTATACTTCTCTTTAGCAATCCCGAGTGTCCCCTATGTGGCGAGATTATGCGTCAGATAGCATCCTCACAGCTACTCTCAGCAATGCTGCAAAACGGAGCCTTAAAGGTGCTTACCGTTTACCCTGACCACGATATCGACCACTGGCGCAAATACCTTGACAACATCCCCGCAGAGTGGATTCGCGCCTACGACGAGGGTCAGATACTCACCCACGAGCGCCTCTACAACCTTAGCGCCATACCTGCCCTCTACCTACTCGATAGCAAGAAGCGTGTACTTATAAAGGACGGCACATCGGTGGCAGATATCGAGAATCTTCTAATGAGCATATAGCCCGAATATGAGTAGCATTGTCGATATATTTGTCACACTTAACAAGAGGTTGCAAAATTTCGGTTCAAGCGAAGAGAGCCGTGCGGTAATTCACTCTGCCATAGAGCAAAACCCCTGGTTCACCGAGCAGGATATCATCTCTGCCGTGGAAGCTATACGCACCCAGATGCTCGATAGGGCAAAGTTGGAGGCGTGGCTTGCAAACTACCACACTACAACAGCTCCGCAGCGTGTGGCTATCATTATGGCAGGCAACATACCTTTGGTCGGCTTCTTCGACCTGCTATGTGTGCTGTGCAGTGGTCACAAGGCTCATATTAAGCCCTCAAGTAAAGATAGAGTTCTAATGCAGTATGTGGTTGACTTATTGCGCAGTATAGCCCCACAAATAGCGATATACGACTATTCGGCAGAGGAGCACTACGATATGGTTATCGCAACGGGTGGCGAGGAGGCTAATCGCTACTTCGAGAGCCACTTTGCAGAGACTAAGCGACTACTACGCGGTAGCCGACACTCGGTGGCAGTACTCGATGGCACGGAGAGCGAGAGGGAGCTACGCGGGCTATATGAGGATATCACCGCCTACTCAGGTCTTGGCTGTCGCTCGGTGTCGATGATATTTGCACCCAAAGGGCTTAATATAGCATTATCTAAGGGCGAGGCTCAGAACCTCAAACTTAGGCGTAACATAGCCTCGATGCGAGCCCTATACACAATGCAGGGGCGAGCCTTTAGCGACTATGGAGCGTTTCTTGCTATCGAGGGTAGTGCATTTGCTACAAGTCTTGCCAACGTAGTGGTGCATCGCTACTCGGATATCGCAGATGTAAGGGCGTGGCTCAGAGAGCATAGCGAGGAGATTCAGTGCATCGTATCGCACCTCGACATCGAGGGCGCAGTAGCCTTTGGCGAGGCACAGCATCCGCGCCTTAGCGACTATGCAGACGGTGTTGATACTATGGAGTTCTTAGTTCGCGGTTAAATATTTGCTTATTTGCCCAAGATTTTGTATATTTGTAGCATCCTCATAATGGCGAGGGTTAAGGATTATGCAGAAACTCTATATCATAGCGGGCTGTAACGGTGCGGGTAAGACCACCGCATCCTACACGATGTTGCCTGAGATGCTACACTGCCACGAGTTCGTGAATGCCGACGAGATTGCTCGCGGACTATCCCCTTTCAACCCCGATAGTATGGCTATCGAAGCGGGACGATTGATGCTTAAGCGCATAAACGACCTACTGGAAGAGGGCGAGGACTTCGCCTTCGAGACAACACTCTCGACACGCACCTACCAGAAGTTTATCGACCGTGCCCACGAGCGTGGATACTTTGTGTCGTTGCTCTACTTCTGGCTTCCTTCGCCAGAGCAGGCTATCGAGCGTGTAGCCAAGCGTGTGAGCCTTGGTGGACACAACATCCCTACCAACACCATCCGCCGTCGCTACGAGAGCAGTATGCGCAACCTTACGAAGATGTATGTGCCTATCTGCGACTACTGGGTGATATACGACAACTCCACTGCCGAGGGTGTAAAAAAGATTGCATACGGCACCAAGAGCGAAATAAAAGAGATTGTCGATCCGTTAGCATACCAGAAAATATTGAGTTATGAGTGAGTTTGAGATAAGAGAGTTAATAGAACGTATTGACGCGGGCGTACTTCTTGCCCAACGCCGACTACTGGAGCGCACACGCAAGAATGACGACTACCTTGTGGTTATGCGTGACGGTGAGATTATGCACCTCACCCCAGACGAACTGCTAAAGTGAAAGGGAGACCTTTCACTTTTCACTTTGATACCATCTCCCTAATAAAAATATATAGTGAATTTAAGGAGTTTAGGGAGTTTAAGGAGTTTAGTGTTTCGCTTGATACCATCTCCCTAAATTCCCTAATTTCCCTAATTTCCTTAATCTCCCTAATAAAAAGTCGCAGACTTTTAATATTACTAATTACTAATTACTCACTACTAATTATTTTCTCTATCTTTGCACCTTAGGATAATACGTAATTAAAACTATAAACCTATGATCAAAAACCTAAGAACATTAGCGCTTGCGGTGGTCACCCTGACATTGTCGGTGGCTGTTGGAGCGCAGGATCTCTCGTCGCAGCGCGGAGAGTCGCAGAATTATGATGGTCTCTTTGGCGAGAAAATAGACCATAATGGCATCGTCATCAACCCTACACCTCAGCACATCGAGCGCCTTGAGGGCAAGGGAGCAAAAATTAAGAAGGGCGTAGCTCTAATGGGCGAGGCTATCAACTATAAGAGCGAGCTTAGCTTCCTTAAGCAGAGCAAGTGTGGCACAAAGCTCACAGTCACCATCGAGGCACAGCCCGACCAGAAGCGTGGCGCATACACCCTACGCATCGACTCTAAGGGTATCGCTATTACCGCAGGCGAGGAGCTTGGCGCATTCTACGCCATCCAGACCCTACGTCAGATTGCGGAGAGCCCTGCTTCAGCCGAGGGTATACTTCCAGCGCTCACAATCTCGGACTACCCCGATTTGGAGTATCGCGGTGTTGTGGAGGGCTTCTATGGCACCCCTTGGTCACACGAGGTACGCCTATCGCTTATCGACACCTACGGTCGCTACAAGATGAACTACTATATCTACGGTCCGAAGGATGACCCATACCACAGCTCGCCATACTGGCGTGAGCCATACCCAGCCGAGGAGGCACAGCAGATTCGCGAGCTTGTAGAGGCGTGCAACAAGAACCGTGTTAACTTCGTATGGGCAATCCACCCAGGTCAGGATATTAAGTGGGAGGAGGAGGATATCCAGAACCTCCTTCGCAAGTTCGAGTCTATGTATCAGTTAGGCGTGCGTGCCTTTGCTGTGCACTTCGATGATATCTCGGGTGCGGGCACAAACCCATACTACCAGACCGAGTTGATGAACATACTTAACGACGACTTCGTGAAGGTTAAGGGCGATGTAGCGCCACTTATCGTGTGCCCTACTGACTACACTCGCCTATGGGCTAACCCTACCGAACGAGGTAGTCTTGTAATATATGGCAACGAGCTACACCCATCTATCGACGTATTCTGGACTGGTGATGCTGTATGTAGCGATATGACACCTTCGACAATGGAGTGGATATCGTCACGCATCCAGCGCCCAGCGCTCTTCTGGTGGAACTACCCTGTTACCGACTACGCCCGCCATATTATGATGCAGGGACCCGTATATGGTCTATCGCCAACCCTCACAGCCAACGAGACCCGTGGTCTTGTAAGCAATCCTATGGAGTACGGCGAGGCATCGAAGTTGGCGCTATATAGCGTTGCAGACTACACCTGGAACACCGAGGCATACAACCCTATCGACAGCTGGGAGCGAGGCTTGGAGAGCCTTGCCGCGGAGGTTAAGGAGGCATACCGTCTCTTCGCTATCCACTCGTGTGACACTGAGACTGGCTACCGCCGTTTGGAGTCGTGGGAGACCACAACATTTGGCTTTGAGGACTATACTCCTGAGCTTTCGGCTAAGCTAATGGAGGAGCTTAAGCGTATCGAGGACATCCCAGCCCAGATGGAGGCTATGGAGAACAAAGCACTCCTGGAGGAGCTACGTCCTTGGTTGGTGGAGCTTGGCAAGCTCGGCACACGCTGTCGCAAGGCGTTGGAGATGCTCGACAAATATATGAACAACCCTGAGGAGCAGAAGTTTGATGGTTTCTGGGAGGCATACGTCGACAACCTTATGAGCGAGGAGGATATCTTAGCATACGATGCTCACCGTGTAGGCACAATGAAGCTAAAGCCATTCTACGAGCGCATTATGGATGGTCTTGTATCACGCTACTACGAGCACCTTACAGGCGAGAAGTCATCGACACTAACTGCCGTAGGTAACTACATCTCGCTACGCGCACCACAGGCGAAGTATATGTTCGATAACGACCTCGAGACCTACTACCACTCGGGGCAGGCACAGCGCACCGATGACTTCGTTGCTGCCGATATGGGTATCGTACGCGAGGTACGCGAGATTCGCATTATCCAGGGTCGTAACTCAGTGGACGATGTAGACTACTTCGACAATGTCATCGTCGAGTACTCTGCCGACGGCGAGGAGTGGATTGCCCTTACCGAGCCTATGGAGGGTGTCTACGATATCCTATGGAAGGGCGAGCCATTTATGGCACGCTACGTAGGTATCCGCAAGCTTGAGTCTAAGAAGCGCAACTGGCTTGCCATCCGCTCCTTCGATATCAACCCTGTGGAGAAGTGCGACTATGGCTGGGATGCCAACCCATTCACCGCGTTTAGCACTACTGAGAGCCTCGATATCGCAATCTCTGAGGGCACGACCTCTCTCCGCCTACTCCTTGGTTCACTCCCTAAGGAGGGCATCGCCTACGAGCTCCTGGACAGCAATAACACACCCCTCGCCAATGGCACTATTCTCAATTCTGAGCAGTGTATCGAGCTTTTGGAGGGTAGCACCACCCTACGACTTAAGGGCGCTGTAACGCTCTACGAAGTGATTAATATTAATAATTAGTAATTAGTAGAGAGTAATTAGTAATGGGCACAGTCTTCAGGCTGTGCCTTTTGTTTTGATATTATATTGCGGGAATTTATGTGATACTCTGTTTCGCTGCCGTCTCTTTCGTCTCTGTTGTCTCTGGTCTCAAATAATACCTTTTACTTTTTCCTCATCCCGCCCCTCCCCTGTCATCAACACCCAAACTCCGCCAAAACGGCTAAAAATGCGCTTTACGGCGAAAAATCGTAAAATAACATTGACAAGCACCGCAAGTTTTCAGTGCAAAAGTTGCTTAAATCGAAAATAATGACTATTTTTGCGCGTATATATAATTATAAATAGGTAAGAAATATTTTTGAAACTATAACAGCAAATTATGTCTGAAGAACTAAACAACACTGGTACGACAGGACGCATAGTCCAGGTCAACCTTGAAGAGCAGATGAAGGCGGCATATATCGACTACTCGATGTCGGTTATCGTGTCGCGAGCACTGCCAGATGTACGCGATGGTCTTAAGCCAGTACACCGTCGTATTTTGTACGATATGGCGGCTGAGCTTAACCTATCGTCGGACAAGCCTACTCGTAAGAGTGCCCGTATTGTCGGTGATGTACTCGGTAAGTTCCACCCACATGGCGACAGCTCAGTTTACGAGGCTATGGTGCGTATGGCGCAGGATTGGTCGATGCGTTATCCTCTCGTAGAGGGTCAGGGTAACTTCGGTTCTATGGATGGTGACTCGCCAGCGGCGATGCGTTACACCGAGGCACGTATGCAGAAGATTACCGACGAGGTAATGGCAGATATCGAGAAGGAGACTATCGACTGGGGTCTCAACTTCGACGATACCCTTAAGGAGCCTACCGTGCTCCCTACACGTATTCCATTGCTTTTGGTCAATGGTGCGAGTGGTATCGCCGTGGGTATGGCTACCAATATGGCTCCACACAACCTCTCGGAGGTAGTAGATGCCTGCTGTGCATATATCGACAACCCTGAGTGCGAGTGCGAGGAGTTGTTGCAGTATGTCAAGGGTCCAGACTTCCCTACTGGCGGTATCATCTACGGCTACGAGGGTGTTAAGGAGGCGTTGCTTACAGGTCGTGGTCGCGTGGTTATGCGTGCTAAGACCGAGATTGAGCACACCGCATCGGGCAGAGAGTGCATCGTAATCACCGAGATTCCATATATGGTTAACAAGGCGGAGATGATTAAGCGTATCGCCGACCTTATCAACGAGAAGAAGATTGAGGGTATCTCATATATCAACGATGAGTCAGACCGTCAGGGTATGCGTATTGTCATCATCCTCAAGCAGGATGCTGTGGCAAGCGTAGTGTTGAACACCTTGTACAAGAACACACCTTTGCAGTCGTCGTTCGCAGTTAATAACATCGCCTTGGTAAATGGTCGCCCACAGCTACTAAACCTCAAGGATCTTATCCACCACTTCGTAGACCACCGTCACGACGTTATCGTACGTCGTTCACGCTACGACTTGCAGAAGGCTGAGGAGCGTCTCCACATCGTCAACGGCTTGCTTATTGCGCAGGATAATATCGACGAGGTGGTAAACATCATCCGCTCATCTAAGACAGGCGAGGAGGCACGTCAGCGCCTTCAGGAGCGCTTCGGACTCTCAGAGTTGCAGACAGCTGCTATCTTGGAGATGCGTCTACGCCAGCTCACTGGTCTACAGCGCGAGCAGTTGATGAACGAGCACGACGAACTTGTTAAGACCATCAATTACCTTAACGATGTACTTGCCAACATCGATATGCAGATGCAGATTATCAAGGACGAGCTCGTGGAGATCAAGGAGAAGTATGGCGACGAGCGCCGTTCGGAGATTATCTACTCTTCGGAGGAGTTCAACCCAGAGGACTTCTACGCCGACGACGATATGGTTATCACTATCTCACACATGGGCTACATCAAGCGTACCCCACTTGCAGAGTACCGCACACAGAACCGCGGTGGCAAGGGTGCTAAGGGTAGTGCTACTCGTGATGAGGACTTCATCGAGCACATCTACGTGGCATCTATGCACAACACGATGATGTTCTTCACCGAGATGGGTCGCTGCTACTGGCTTAAGGTTTACCAGATTCCTGAGGGTACACGCTCTTCAAAGGGCCGTGCTATTCAGAACGTTATTCAGATTGATCCAGGAGATAAGGTTCGCGCATATATCAACGTTAAGAACCTCAACGACAAGGAGTTCGTAGAGAACAACTACCTTGTAATGTGTACTAAGCGAGGTATTATTAAGAAGACAACTCTCGAGGCTTATTCACGTCCACGTACTAACGGTGTGAATGCTATCGTTATTAGAGAGGGAGACCAGCTACTCGAGGTTAAGCTCACAAGTGGTAACGCCGAGATTATGATTGCTGCACGCGAGGGTCGCGCTATCCGCTTCAACGAGTCTACAGTACGTCCTATGGGTCGTGTCAGCTCGGGTGTACGTGCAATCTCTGTGGATGACGACAACGAGGTTATCGGTATGATCGCTATCGAGCCAGAGTCTAAGCAGGATGTATTGGTACTCTCTGAGAATGGCTACGGTAAGCGTACCGACCTTGAGGAGTACCGCATCACCAACCGTGGTGGTAAGGGAGTTAAGACTATCAACATCACCGAGAAGACTGGTAAGCTTATCTCTATCCAGGCTGTTACTGACGAGAACGACTTGATGATTATCAACCGCTCGGGTCTTACAATCCGTACCTCTGCCGACCAGATCCGCGTTGCAGGTCGTGCTACACAGGGTGTTAAGGTTATCGACCTCCGTGAGGGTGATGCCATCGCTTCTGTAACCGCAGTACCTAAGACCGAGGAGGATGAGGAGCTTGCCGAGGCACAGATTGCAACCGAAGGCGTAGAGACTGCCGAGGTTATAGAGAGTGCTCCAGCAGCTGAGAATAGCAACGAATAAAAGTTTAATTTATTGATAACATTCTAATTATGAAGAAGTTTTTATTTTTGGTTGGTGCAATGCTAATGTTTGCGTTGCCTGCCGTAAATGCTCAGAATGTAAACACATCAAACGAGCTTGCAAAGCTTAAGAAGGCTGATACAAACATCGAGAACCCTAAGAAGAGCGCAAAGGCTTCAACTTGGTTGGCTCACGGTAAGGCTTACACCGAGGCATACATCCTCCCAACTAAGGAGATTGGTCGTGGTGTGCCAGTAGCAGTGCTTCAGATGAACGTTGGAGAGCCTAAGAATATGTACGAGGGCGAGTTCCAGGGTGCACCAGTGATCGTTCTTGACTACGAGTATGTTGACATCTACGTCAACCCAGCAAACTACCTCATCGAGGGCTGGAACCAGAAGAAGTCACTTAAGGACAACCTTGCTGTTACAGCTATCGCATCACTTAAGAAGGCTTACGAGATGGACGCAAAGGTTGAGTCTAAGGTTGCATCTGTAGCTTTGAATCTTGCAAACGCTCTGATGCAGCAGGGTGACGCTTTGAACGCTGTAGGTCGCACATTGGAGTCAGCAGAGTGCTTCGAGTTGGCATACCGTGCACAGAGCATCGTGCCTTCTACACAGGCTAATGGCGACAACCTCTTCAACGCTGGTATGCTTGTAACTATGCACGCTGCAGGCGCTGAGGGCGATGATGCTATGGCAGCTTTCGAGCGTGGTGAGCAGTTGTTCTCAGAGGTTCTTGCTACAGGCTATGCAGATGCTAACGGTCACATCTACTACTACCTCTTCCACTGCTACTATGGTCAGAAGACTAAGAACGAGGCAGAGTACCTTGCAAAGGCTAAGGAGGCATTGTTGACAGGTATCAAGCTCTTCCCTAAGAACAACACTATCCTTGATGGTCTTATGCAGTTCTACACTGCTGAGCAGGGTGTAGGTGATCCAGCAGAGCTTACCGAGATGATCGAGACATCACTCCAGAACGACCCTACAAACTACGATTTGTGGTTTGGTCGTGGTCGCGTTTACAACGCTATCAAGAACTATGAGGAGTGTATCAAGTCGTTCGAGAAGTGCGCAGAGCTTCGTCCAGATGCTTTCGATGCTAACTTCTACCTTGGTTACTTCATCATCGAGAAGGCTAACGACGCTGTAAACGCTCTCAACAACCATTCTGGCATCAGCTACGACGAGTATGAGGCTGAGAACGCTAAGATCAACCTTATCTACGCAGATGCTATTCCTTGGTTGGAGCGCGCACACGAGCTTAATCCAAGCGATGCAGCAACTATCGAGTACCTCAACTCATTGTGCTTCCGTCTCCGCGATATGGACGGTATGATGGATAAGTACAACAAGTATCACGAGTTGTATATGCAGGGTCGCTAATCGAGCGATAAACAATATGCAAAGCGCACCTGACAGGGTGCGCTTTTTTGTTAAAGTGAAAGGTGAAAAGTGAAAAGTGCGAAACACTAAACTCGCTAAACTCACTAAATTCCTTAAACTCACTAAGGAAATTAGGGAAATTAGAGAATTTAAGGAGTTTAGGGAGGAGTCAACCAAACAACACTAACTTCCCTAATTTCCTTAATCTCCTTAATCTCCCTAATAAAAATCAGTTTTCAGTTAAATAAAAAAGGGCTACACTTCAGTGTAGCCCTCTCTATCTTCTTTCGAGTGATTAATAGTCCTCGTCTGACATCTCATCAGACTGTGTATCTACCAACTCGTCTGCACCCTTGATCTCGTCATCGTCGTAGTAGTTATCGCTGTCGTCATCAGCGCCGTCATCTACCTTAACATCAATTTTGACCATATAGTAAGTATCCTCTGTCTCGTAAGGTACGGTGTAGAAGAATGTGCCATCTGGTTTGTCGTAGCGCATCATAACATCGTTGAAACCGAGTGGATAGAGAACCTTAAGCTCTGCGAGCTGTTCAGGCGTAAGATTGTGAATGCTTGTAATTAGTCGTCTTTTAGTAGTCGCCATATAATAACGTTGTATCAATTCATAAATACCCTCAAACACATCTGGAATAGTGCTTGAGTAAAATCTTCCGCAAATGTAGCTACATTTTAATAATGTGCAAGCATTATCGAATATTTTTTTTATTTTTTTGAAATTTCTTCGCTGTTCCAAACAATTTGTATAACTTTACAGATGTTTATTATATATATAGGTTAGCACAAGTATATGAGCCACGATAACGATATAAAGCGTATGCGCGAGTTGGAGCGCGAGTTGGAGCACCACAGCTATAAATACTATGTGGAGAACGCACCCGAGATCTCTGATTTCGAGTTCGATGCACTGCTTCGCGAGCTTCAGGATTTGGAGGCACGCCACCCCGAGTCTGCCGATCCCAACTCTCCTACTAAGCGCGTAGGTAGCGATCTTACGACGGAGTTCCAGAGCGTGGAACATCGCTACGCTATGCAGTCGTTGTCGAACACCTACTCTCCCGAGGAGCTTGGCGAGTGGATTGAGCGCATCCGCAAGGAGATTGGCGATGTGGAGTTTGTCTGCGAGCTCAAGTTCGACGGCACAGCTATCTCGCTAACCTACGAGAATGGCGCACTACTACGCGCCGTTACTCGCGGTGATGGTCGTCGTGGCGATGATGTAACGAATAATGTGCGCACCATAGGCACTATCCCTCTTAAGCTCCGTGGCGAGGGCTACCCTTCGCTATTCGAGATACGAGGCGAGATATATATGCCCTACGCATCCTTCGACCGCCTAAATAGCGAGCGTGAGGCTGCGGGTGAGCCACTTCTTGCCAACCCTCGTAATGCTGCGGCAGGCACTCTTAAGCAGCAGTCCTCGAAGGTTGTAGCCGAGCGAGGCTTAGATTGCACACTCTATCATATCGCAACCGACGAGCCTATCAAGAGTACCCACTGGGAGATGCTATCGGAGGCTAAGCGCTGGGGCTTTAAGGTTTCGGAGCATATCAAGGTGTGTCGCACACGCGAGGAGATTGAGGCATTTATCGCATACTGGGACACCGAGCGCAAGAAGCTACCATACGCCACCGATGGCATCGTTGTCAAGGTTAACAGCTACGCCGATCAGCGCACCTTAGGCTCTACAGCTAAGGCACCTCGCTGGGCTGTAGCCTATAAGTTCCAGGCCGAGAAGGCACTCACAAAGTTGCTTAGTGTCGACTTCCAGGTAGGTCGCACAGGGGCAGTAACCCCTGTAGCTAACCTCGAGCCAGTGCAGTTGGCTGGTACGGTAGTAAAGCGTGCCTCGATACACAATGCCGACCAAATAGAGCTACTCGATATCCGCATTGGCGATATGGTCTATGTGGAGAAGGGTGGCGAGATTATCCCGAAGATTACAGGAGTTGAGCTTTCTGAACGCCCAGCAGATAGCAAGCCGTTTGAGTATATCACCCACTGCCCCGAGTGTGGCACTGAGCTTGTCCGCTACGAGGGCGAAGCCAAGCACTTCTGTCCAAACTCTAAGGAGTGCAAGCCTCAAATCATCGGTCGCATCGTCCACTTCGTTAGCCGCAAGGCGATGAATATCGAGGGTCTTGGTGGCGAGACCATCGAGCTGCTTTGGGAGAGTGGTTTGTTGCGTGATATAGCCGACATCTACCACCTCGACCCTATACAGCTTGCCTCACTACCCCGCCTTGGCGAGAAGTCTGCATCGAATATTGTGGAGGGCGTACGTCTCTCTACCGATGTTCCCTTTGAGCGTGTACTCTTTGCTCTTGGCATCCGCTTCGTGGGCGAGACTACGGCAAAATACTTGGCTTCACACTTCCGCACGTTGGATGCTATAGCGAGCGCCACAGTAGAGGAGCTATCCGAAGCAGAGGAGGTTGGTTCTAAAATCGCCATTGCCATTACCGAGTACTTCGCCGAGGAGGATAACCGCCGTATCGTCGAGACGCTGCGCGAGGCGGGTCTACAGTTTGAGGTTAAGGACAAGATACAAACATCCAACGCCTTGGAGGGAAAGAGCGTGGTTATATCGGGTAAGTTCGCAGGTCGCTCGCGTGACGATATGAAGGCGCTTGTCGAGGAGCACGGAGGCAGAAACCTCGCTGCCGTATCGGCAAACGTAGACTTTATCGTAGCAGGTGAGAATATGGGACCAGCGAAGTTGCAAAAGGCGCAGAAGTTGGGCATCACAATACTCAGTGAGGAGGAGTTTATGGCTCTTATATCATCGGCAGAGCCAACCGTAGCACCTAAACCAGAGGAACCAAAACCGATGACAGATAATACAATAATTCAAGGAACACTATTTTAGAAAAAAATATGGTACAAGAGAAGATTAAGGGTGTTGGTGTAGCACTTATCACCCCATTTAACAACTACAGTGTAGATTACGATGCGCTACAGCGTATGATTGACCACATTATCGAGGGTGGCGTAGATTATATCGTGGCTCTCGGTTCTACTGCCGAAACTGCGACACTATCGCTTGAGGAGCGTCAGCAGGTCTATGACTTTGTCGTGGAGCGCACCGCAGGGCGTGTGCCTATTGTGGTGGGTATGGGTAGCAACAACACACAGGATCTTGTGGAGCAGTTGCGAAAGTTCGATATGCACGATGCGGTGGCTATACTCAGCGTTGTGCCATACTACAACAAGCCTTCTCAGGAGGGTATCTCCCGCCACTATATGGCTGTTGCAGAGGCTTCACCAGTGCCAGTCATCCTCTACAACGTACCTGGCCGCACGGGTGTAAATATGACCTCGGAGACAACCCTACGCCTTGCCCACGCCAGCAAGAATATTGTGGCTGTAAAGGAGGCATCAGGCGATATGGAGCAGATGCAGCGCATCATAGATGGCAGACCCGATAACTTCCTCGTTATCTCGGGCGACGACGGCATCACCGTAGAGCTTATTAAGCGCGGTGGCGAGGGTGTAATATCGGTTGCAGCAAATGGCTTCCCTTACGACTTCTGCGCATGCATTCACGAGGCTATGGCGGGAAATATCGAGGAGGCAGCAGCTACACTTGCATCGCTACAAGAGCCTATCGACCTACTCTTTAAGGAGGGCAACCCTACTGGCATCAAGACTATGACTCACGCTATGGGCATCACCCGTAGTGAGGTGCGCCTACCTTTGGTCGAGGGTAGCGAAGCTCTTATGGAGATGATGCAGAGTGTTATCAAGGCGAAGAACTTGCGATAATGAAGCACCTCATTAAACATACGGTGTTTTTAGTCCTGCTACTTGTTAGCGCGCCACTATCAGCGCAGGAGATAGTAGTACCAACCGAGGAGGAGATTCTTAGCAACACACTCAATACCTCGTCACCATACTACTACACCAACCTTATGCTCAAGTATAGCGCTGGTGCGGAGAGCCTAACCGCAGAGGAGTATTACTACCTCTACTACGGCTACTACTATAGCAACGACTACCGTCCCTTTGCCGAGAACAGAGCCTTTGACGACCTTATGGATGTGATGTCGGGCTTGAATCCCAACCAACCTACCATCGGTCAGCTCGAGCTTATCGTTGAGCGCGGTGTGGCAGCCTTGGAGAGCGACCCCTTCTCACCAAAGGTCTTGAACATCTTGGCATACGCCTACGGAGCATTAGGTGATAGCACCCGTGAGCAACTATACTTCAACCACCTAAACGGTATTCTCGGAGCTATCGATTGTTCGGGCACAGGACTCAAGGAGGAGTCGCCAAAGCATATCCTTATGTTCTCGCACGCCTACGACCTTATGGCATCAGAGGGCTACAACTACCACGAGGCACACATTATTAGTCGCACGGTGGAGTACATTCCACTCAAGGCTAAGGCTGCGGATGGCACCAAGGGGCTCTACTTCGACTATAGCCGTATATATAGCCAGAAGCCCGAGAATGTGAGCTTCAAGCGTGAGCGAACATGGCAGTTTAACAACCTTCCACCTACCGAGTACAAATAACCCCCAATATACTATCTATGGCACAGATTAAATCGAAGAACAACGGCTTCTTTAAGGTCTATGTTGTTGATGCCCTTAGCTATATGGCGATGGGCTTGTTTTGTTCATTGATTTTAGGACTTATAATTGGGCAGATTGCCCAAATCCCAGGATGCGAGTTCCTTCAGTCCATCTCCGAGATTCTTAAGCACAATATGGTTGTCGGAGGCTCTATCGGCTTGGCTATCGCCTTAGGTATGAAGCACGACCCATTGGTTACAATCTCGGCTGTTGCTGTAGGAGCTTTAGGCTACTCACTCGGCACTGTAGGCAACCCTATCGGCGCATACCTCGCCACCCTTGTAGGTATCAAGGCTGGCTCTTGGGTATCGAAGCGCACACCAGTGGATATCATCATCACACCCCTTGTAACCGTTCTTGTGGGTGGTCTCTTTGCGCAGTACATCTGCGTACCTATTGGCGTATGGGTAATGTCGTTGGGCGATGTTATCAACCATGCTACAACCCTCAACCCTTTTGTTATGGGTATTGTGGTATCGGTATCTGTAGGTTGCATCCTCACGCTCCCAATCAGTTCAGCTGCGCTCTGTATCTCGATAGGTCTTAGTGGTCTTGCTGCGGGCGCTGCTACTGCGGGATGCTGTGCTCAGATGATAGGTTTTGCCGTTATCAGCTATAAGGATAATGGCTTTGGCGGTCTTATCTCTCAGGGTCTTGGAACCTCAATGTTGCAAATAGGTAATATCGCACGCAAGCCTATTATATGGCTCGCCCCAACTCTCACAAGCGCCATACTTGGTCCAATCTCCACAATGGTCTTTAAGATGACCAACAGTCCTGCTGGTGCAGGTATGGGTACTGCGGGTCTTGTGGGTCCTCTCGGCTGCTGGGAGTCGATGTCCGAGACCACAAATAGCGGAGCGCTTATCGCCGAGATTGTGATTATGTATTTCGTAGCACCTGCAGTACTTAGCCTCCTCATTCACTCCTTTATGGTGCGCCGTAAGTGGGTAAAGGCTGGCGATATGAAGCTACAACGATAGGATATATCGATAAAAAGTGGTACCTTTGTCGCGATGAGTCGTTTTTGGGATATAATACCGCATAGTTTTCGTCGTCGCACCCTCGGTGTGGTGGTGACGATATTTCTACGCGCCATACTCAATTTTGTGGGTGTGGCAACACTTATCCCCATACTCATACTTATCGTCGACAGCAGCAATATAGCATCTACGGGCTACCTCAACTGGCTCTACAATGCCCTTGGTATCGACTCATACCAGACCTTCGCGATAGTCGTATGTTTGTGCGTGGTGGGCATCATCGTGGTAAAGAATATCGCCGTGATATACCTCTACCGCTTCGAGCGCGACTATATCTACTCACTCTATAAGCACCTCTCTGAGCGCCTATATGAAAGTTACTACCGCAAGGGCCTGGGATATATCAAGCATAGCAACACGGCTATTTTAACACGTAATGTCAACGTCGTAAGCCTAATCTTTGCTACCAACATTCTCAAACCTATCGCAACTATTATTGGCGAGGGATTGCTTCTTGTGCTGATGTTCGTGGCACTTATGCTCTACTCTCCAATCATCGCCCTTATAGCCATAGGTCTCTTCTTGCCTATTGTTGCTCTCTTCTACTTTATTATGCGCAAGAGGCTCAACGCCATTGGCGACAAGGAGAATGCCGCACAACGCGCCAAGGGTCGCATCGTTGCCGAGACCTTCAGAGGCTATGCAGATATTGAGATAAATAACGCCTTTCCGCTCACGATGAGTAACTTCAGTAAGGCGATGGACGAGGCTGTAAAGCTCCGCAAGGAGTATGCTACTATAAGTATGCTACCTCAGATGTTCACCGAGGTTGGTCTTGCTATAGGTCTCACTGTCATCATCATCGTAAGCCTCTACAGCACCAGCGATAACCTTGTTATCCTACTCGGCATCTTTGCGATTGCTGGCGTACGCCTACTACCATCCTTACGCACGATTATGGCAAGCTGGAGCTCGATACGTTACAACCGCTACACTATCGATACTCTTCATGAGGTTAAGCAGGAGGAGCACAGTAGCACTACAACCACCGACCGCTTCAACTTCGAGCATAGCATTGAGCTTCGTGGATTAGGCTTTTGCTTCGAGGATAGCGATACTCCTCTATTTAAGGACTTCTCGCTAACGATAAAGAAGGGTGAGCGTATCGGCATCACCGGTGCTTCTGGAGTGGGTAAGACTACCCTATTCAATGTCATTCTCGGACTCTACCATCCAACTGCAGGTGCAATATATGTTGACGGTGAAGAGCTCAATGAGAGCAACATCCGCAAGTGGCAGAATAGCATCGGCTATGTATCGCAGTCGGTATTTATCGCCGATAGCACCCTCTTGGAGAATATCGCCTTGGGCTCAGATAGCAATACCGTTGACCTTGAGAGCATAAATAGAGTCATTGAGCTTGCTGACCTTAAAGAGTTTGTTGCATCGCTACCCGAGGGTATCCACTCACGCATTGGCGAGCAGGGTTCAAAAATTTCGGGCGGTCAGCGTCAGCGCATAGGCATCGCACGCGCACTCTACAAGAACTCCGATATCCTCTTCTTCGACGAGGCTACATCATCCCTCGACAACAAGACCGAGGAGAATATCAATAACGCAATACACAATCTATCGCTTAAGAATAGCTCACTAACGATTGTCATAATCGCACACCGCGAGAGTTCGTTGGAGTATTGCGATAGGATTATAACACTTGAATAACTATGTACGACTATATAATCGCAGATATACGCTTACGCAGCGAGATAGATCTTGTGGAGATGGGTCTTCGTGGTTTCAAGCCCTTTGCTTCAGAGAGCATCGAGGGCGAGGCTGAGTGCACACTACGCTTTGTCGATGCCATAGACGCAGCATCGTTAGGCACTCTACGCACACTCTCGGAAAGCTACATTGCAGACAGCGACTCCGACAGTGCCTTTTATTCAACAAAGGAGGGCTACCTCTACTCTATCGTTAGCCGTGGCGAGAATCAGAGTCCTGCGCTCTTCTATATCGACAGCGCCACAAATAGCGTTATTACAGATATCAAGCCTTCGGACATCATCTCGCTTGCCGTATTACGCTTTGGTATATGGGTGATGTTTGGCACAGTGCTACTAAAGCACAATGCCGTAGCTATCCACTCATCGGTTATCGTTGCCGAGGGTCGCGGTGTCCTCTTCCTTGGCGAATCGGGCACGGGTAAGAGCACTCATACACGCCTCTGGAGAGAAAACATAGAGGGAGCAAGACTTCTAAACGACGACTCCCCTATTGTGCGTATCGTGGATGGCGAGGTGCGCGTATATGGCTCGCCTTGGAGTGGTAAGACTCCTTGTTACAAAAACGAGGTATACCCTATGGCTGGTCTATGCCGTCTATCGCAAGCCCCACATAACCGCATTTCACGCCTTTCAAACCTAATGGCTATTGGCGCACTACTACCATCGTGTCCACCGATCTTTGCTCACGACAGCACGCTTCAGGATATGATATGCGCTACTGTAGGTAGCATCGTACGTGGCACTAAGCTCTTCCACTTGGAGTGCTTGCCAAACAAGGAGGCTGCAGAGCTATCATATAACACCATTATCAGAAATGAGTAACCGCCGAGATATAGCCACTGCCGATATTTGCGAGCTCTTGGAGGAGGGTGCAACATTCAAAATCGTGGTCAGGGGATATAGTATGCTCCCGATGCTCGGCTTTGGACACGACACCATCATCCTGCGCCGTGTAGATGCAACGGAGGATATCTCTGGTCGTATAGCAATGTTCCGCAACGAGAATGGGCGCATCGTTGTACACCGCATTATAGGCATAAACGGAGGCATCGTATCGCTTCGTGGCGACGGCAATCTGTACCAGGTGGAGCAGTGCAAGAGAGAGGAGATAATCGCGGTATTGGAGAGTGTAGTGCGCGAGAATGGCAAGGAGATAAGTTGCACCTCACGTCGCTGGCATAGAAGAGAACGTAGGTGGCTTCGCACACCGCTATGGATGCGCCGCTATGCCCTGGCGATACTTCGTCGAGTGGCAGATTTTAGAAACAAAAAACGAAGATAGATATGGATATTCGAATTGGACAAGGCTACGATGTACACGCCCTTGCAGAGGGGCTTAGATTAGTCCTTTGTGGCGTAGAGATTGAGCATACAAAGGGGTGTGTAGCACACTCCGATGGCGATGTTGCCATCCACGCACTATGCGATGCACTGCTTGGAGCTTTGGCTTTGGGCGATATTGGCAAGCTCTTCCCAGATAGCGATCCACAATACAAGGGTATCGACTCACGCAAGCTTCTCCGTGTGGTTGTAGAGCGCATCGAGGGCGAGGGATACAAAATCAGTAACGTGGATATAACCATTGCTATGCAGCGACCTAAGCTACGCCTACATATCGACCTTATGCGCGAGCGCTTGGCAGAGGATTTAGGCATCGATATTGGTCGCGTATCGGTTAAGGCAACCACCACTGAGCGCCTTGGTTTCGAGGGTCGCGAAGAGGGAGTATCAGCAACGGCCGTAGCACTACTTCTCAAGGAGTAACCCTATTGCACAAAAAGAGTAGAGTCCTAAGCGTTAACTTAGGACTCTACTTTTATATTTAGACTCTGTTTTACTCCTCCTCGTTTGGAGCCTCTGGAATCTCCTCATGAACATAACCTGCTGGCATCTGCACAAGACTTACTGTATAGTTAAGAAAGTCGTTCTCAGCAGGGCGCAATACGATATCTGCGTAGCGCTTCTCCTCTGTAGTATTCTTGTCGACAACAACCACGAGATTACCCTCAGTAAGGTCATCGAGACTGCTAACCTGAATCCACTCCTGACCCTCCTCAGAGATAGTGATTACAAACTGCGATACCAAGTCGATATCAAGATACTTCTTAACTGTGCTAAGATCGATGTTAAGACTACCACCCTCAGGGCTTACGATGTAGTTACCATCCTCATCTACATCCAATACAGCCTCGCTCTTAACTGGATCTGGAAGGTAATCCTTAAGTAGACCAGAGATATCAAAACCTCCCTCACAGCCAACAGCAAAGATAGCTACTGAAAAAAGTAGCGCAAAAAGTCTCTTCATAATTATTAAGTGTTTGTGTGTGTTATAAATTATTTGCACAAAGGTACAACATTTTTTGACGTTTGCAAACTCTGCGCAAACATTTGGCTTACTTTTCTTTACGCATATGGCTGCACTCCTTGCTACACTCCGAGCAAGAGCAGCTATCGCCACATACAAAGAAGCGCCATACCCTTCGCACAACAACCACACCTACGACAATGGCAACTACCGCCACCATAGCCTCCTGCCAGCCCCCTATCATAGTAATAACACAATATGATAAGCAATCCAGGCAACCACCCAAGCCACGGCGGTATTATACACTGCTGAGCCTACAGCCCACTTCCAATTAAGCTCCGAGCCGACAGCCATAATCGTTGCAAAACATGGCATATAGAGCAACGAAAAGATAAGGAACGCTACCGCTGTAGCTGTAGACATACCGTCCTTCATACGACCGCCCACATCCTCCGAGAGCACCTCATCGCTCTCAGGCTCAGCATCGTTAGGCTGTGCATATAGCACATTCATCGTACTTACGACAATCTCCTTTGCAGGAACACCCGAAAGCAGTGCCACTGTACTCTGCCAGTTCATATCCATCGGTGCAAACACTGGCTGACAGAACTCGCCAATGCGACCCATATATGACTGCTCATACTGTGGAGCACTCTGCTCGACATCCACCTTAGGGCGTGGGTAGTAGCTTAGCAACCATACGACTATCGAAGCAAGCAAAATCAAGCCACCCATCTTCTTAAGGTACTGCGCACACTTCGACCACATGTGGCGTAGCGTAGCCTTAGCCGTAGGCACGCGGTAAGGCGAGAGCTCCATAACGAACGGCGCCTCCTGCTTGCTAAACATAAACTTTCTCATTAGTCGCGCAGAGATAACCGCCATAACAATACCAAACATATAGAGCAGAAATAGCACTGTACCAGCATTCTCAGGAAAGAACAAGCCCACAATCATTATATATATAGGTAGACGCGCGCTGCACGACATAAATGGCACTACCATTGTGGTTATAATACGCGATGTGGTGCACTCGATAGTACGGCACGCCATCACAGCTGGCACATTACAACCAAAGCCCATAACCATCGGAATAAAGGACTTACCGTGCACACCCATACGGTGCATCACCTTATCCATAATAAATGCCGCACGAGCCAGATATCCAGAGTCCTCAAGAATTGATATAAAGAGGAACAGAATCATAATGTTTGGTAGAAAGACCAATACACTACCAACACCACTAATAACACCATCGGTGAGCATATCTCTAAGCGGGCCCTCGCTCATAACCCCGCGCACAGCATCGTAGAGCCAGTTAACACCAGCATCAATCCAATCCTGAGGGTATGCACCAAGGGTAAAGGCGCAGTAAAACATAAACCACATCAAGGCGAAGAATATCGGATAGCCCCAAATGCGGTGGGTCACAATCTCGTCAATCTTATCGCCTATGGTATTACGCTTGCGCTCCGAAGCCTCGTAGGTCTCCTTCAACGCGCCCGAAATAAAGCCATACTTCTGACCTGCAAGCGCAGTCTCGATATCCTCATCCAAGGCCTGCTCAATCTCTGTGCGTGCAGTCTCGGCCATCTTCACCCATCTATCATAGTGTGATGCTGACTCCAAGAGCGACTTTATCTCCTTGTCGCCCTCGATAAGTTTTAGCGCATAGTAGCGCGGAGGGAAGTAGGCAACAAGCTCCTCGCGGTGACGACGCATATCTGCATTTAGCTCCGCGAGATTCTCCTCGATAACCGTACCGTAACCAATGTGGATATGTCGCACGCTCTGGTCGCGGTTCTCATAGACCTCAATCACAGCCTTCAAGAGATTTTCAATTCCCTCTCCCGTAGGAGCTACGACTGGTATCATTGGGATACCGACCATCTTACCTAACGCCTCATGGTCGAATTTTGCACCACTACGCTCCAACTCGTCGTACATATTTAGCGCAACGACCATCTTCGGGCTTATGTCGATAAGCTCGGTGGTTAGATATAGGTTGCGCTCCAAGTTCGAGGCTACAACAGTGTTGATAATGATATCGGGCGGATTGTTGATAAGGTGGCGACGAACATAGACCTCTTCAGGCGAGTATGCCGAGAGAGCGTATGTACCTGGAAGATCGGTAACTTCAAGGGTATAACCCTTGTATTTAAGTGTTCCACGCTTTGCATCTACCGTAACGCCGCTATAATTTCCCACGTGCTCGCTACGACCGCAGAGCGTATTAAAGAGTGAAGTCTTGCCCGAGTTAGGATTACCCACCAAGCCGATGGTGATATGGTTATGGGTGCTGTCGATAGCCTGCGACACAATATCCTCGCTATCTATGAGTGTTGGGTCCTCTGCATTAACAAGTTTACCCGCCTCTTCGCGTGTCATCACCACAATCATCTCCGCCTCCTTGCGCCTTAGCGAGATATCGTATCCCATAATATGATACTCGATAGGATCCTTTAGCGGGGCATCAAGAATAACTGTCACCTCCTGACCACGCACAAAACCCATCTCCATAATACGACGACGAAAACCACCATAGCCAAGAACCTTGACCACGGTAGCCGTCTCACCTGTTTTCAAATCGCTTAACCTCATATCTATAATAATTCGCGACAAAGGTAAGAAATTAGATTGTAGAGGTCAATCCCTAAAAATGGTTATTTTTTGCCTACATAATTATTATGCGCAACACCCATTTATTAAAAACATCGAAAAATCATACATTTAGACAAAAAAAATTACAAAAACTGTTGCAAATGAAATAATAATTCTTAACTTTGCATAAAGAACAAACACTTAATTTTTAATGATATGAAGACATTAGTAGAAAACATTGCAGCTCAGTATGAGGCTTTTGCAAAGGATGCAGGTTTGCAGGTAGAGAAGAACAACAAGGCAGCAGGTACTCGCGCTCGTAAGGCAGCTTTGGAGCTTACAAAGCTTTTGAAGGAGTTCCGCAAGGTTTCTGTTGAGGAGGCTAAGAAGTAATCTTCTTCTACAAATACATACTAAATGGGGGTTGTCTATTTGACAGCCCCACTTTTTTTATACGCCCCTACCACTAACGCAACACCTATGAAGATAACTATCGCAAAGAGCAGTGTATCGGGGTGGAGTTTATCGAGTCGCATTGCTACCGACAAGCCCACTGCCACAACGGGCTGAATATATGCATAGATGCTCGATGCCGTAGGTGCAACGCTACGAAGCGAGTAGTTCAACAACAAATTAGGCATATACGTAGGCACAAAGAGGACAAAGAGCGATGCCAAGAGAATCTTCGTATCCATTGTCGAGAAATCTATGGCGAGCATATCGTCCACACCAAAAGGGAGCATCACAAATGCCGAGGCGCAATATATCCAGCGCAGCACAGTCGTTACCCTATACTTTCCCACAAGCCTCTTGCAAAGAACCATATAGGATGCCGAGACACACGATGAGATAAATATCAGAACATTACCCCATACACTCGAACGAGTATGCATATCGCTACCACTCGAGAGTATTATCGCCAATGTTCCCGCCATACCAAGCAACAGACCCAAGACCTTCATCCGCGTAAAACGGTCTATACCCACAATAACCGATAGCACAAGGACAAGAAGTGGCGTTACCGTACCAATTATAGAACCGTCTATAGGCGAGGTATGAGCAAGACCAAACATCATACATAGCTTACGCGACACTCCCATAAGCAGCGCAGCGCCCAAAATCTTCAACCTATCGTTTGGCGCGACCCTCTCGCGTGACTCCCATAACATAGGGATAAGCGAGAACAACGCCGCTATAACCAACGAGGCTGTGACCATCGCCATAGGTGAGATATAGCGACCCAATACAAGGTTATAAAATGGGTAGTCGCACGCCCATACAATATTGCAAAATATCAGTGCTATATATGCATTACGAGTCTTTAACATAGTCTTATGGAGATAAACTACCCGATCGTTTCAAACACTGTGCCGATATCTATTTCTGCAAAATTGGGAAATAGTGGTTATTTATTCAAATTGCTTACGATAATTATAAAAAATTTTATTATCTTTGCACTGTAATTGCTTAAGAGGCATAAATCAGACATTTTTTAATAACTAAATAGATTTTGTAATATGATCAATTACAAGGATTTGGGTCTCGTAAACACACGCGAGATGTTCAAGAAGGCTGTAGATGGTGGCTACGCTATCCCAGCATTCAACTTCAACAATATGGAGCAGCTTCAGGCTATCATCATGGCTGCTGCAGAGACAAAGTCTCCAGTTATCCTTCAGGTATCTAAGGGTGCTCGTCAGTAAGCAAACCAGACACTTCTTCACTACATGGCTGAGGGTGCTGTTGAGTATGCTAAGGAGCTTGGCTGGAAGAAGCCACAGATCGTGCTTCACCTCGACCACGGCGACAGTTTTGAGACATGCAAGAGCTGTATCGACATGGGCTTCTCATCAGTGATGATCGACGGCTCACACCTCCCATACGAGGAGAACGTAGCACTTACAAAGAAGGTTGTTGAGTACGCTCACCAGTTCGATGTAACTGTAGAGGGCGAGCTTGGCGTATTGGCAGGTGTTGAGGATGAGGTATCTGCAGAGGAGAGCCACTACACTAAGCCAGAGGAGGTAGTTGACTTCGTAACAAAGACTGGTTGCGACTCACTCGCTATCTCAATCGGTACTTCACACGGTGCTTTCAAGTTCACTCCAGAGCAGTGCACACTTGATCCAGAGACTGGTCGTCTTCTTCCTCCACCATTGGCATTCGATGTATTGGCAGCTATCGAGGAGCAGCTTCCAGGCTTCCCTATCGTACTCCACGGTTCATCATCAGTACCACAGGACGAGGTAGAGACTATCAACAAGTATGGTGGCGCATTGAAGGCTGCTGTAGGTATTCCAGAGGAGCAGCTTCGCAAGGCATCAGAGAGCGCTGTTTGCAAGATCAACATCGACTCTGACTCTCGTCTTGCTATGACAGCTGCTATCCGCGAGGTATTTGCTAATAAGCCAGCTGAGTTCGACCCACGTAAGTACCTCGGTCCAGCTCGTGATAATATGAAGAAGCTCTACATCCACAAGATTAAGGAGGTTCTTGGTTCAGACAACAAGGCTTAATCCATTGTAGAGAGCTAAACTAAATAGAGGCTGTTCAACACCGTTGGACAGCCTCTGTTGTATTAATACGGAAGTCGTATATGATATTACAAAAAAATAGGAGCGGCAAAACCACTCCTATCTCATTTTTGTAGCGAGAGAGAGACTTGAACTCTCGACCTCATGATTATGAATCATGCGCTCTAACCAGCTGAGCTATCTCGCCATTGCTCTAAAAGCGAGTGCAAAGATAAGGATAATTTTTATCTCTGCAAATTTTTTTTCAACTTTTTTTTAATTATTTACAAAAATGGGGCATCCCACACAATTTGGAATGCCCCAACGCTATAATTTAGCTCTATAATCGCTTAATCCTCCTCGATTACACCTGTCCAGTTACAAGTGATATTGTTACCCAAGCAGTCGTATGCGTTAAGCTTTACAGTGTGTGTACCATCGCCATTATTAATAAACTCAGCAGTACCACTCTTAAGCATTGCGTAGTTTGCAAAACCAGCCATATCGCTACCTGAACCATACTCGAGCAACCAGCTACCTACTGCCTGAGCGTAGTTGTTGGTAAAACCTGCCATCATAACCATCTTACCTGGAGTGTTCGAGATAGTGTACTTACCGTCGAAATCGCCATTCTGAGACTTGTTATCAGTGATAAGGTCGAACTGCAAAGTATCGCCATAAACATAGCCGTTAGACTTGTTCATAATGAAGATAGTGTAGTTCGAGTAGCCGGTCTTCCAGTAGTCGCCCTCGTAGCCCCACTTAGCGCGGTGCTCGCCATCGAAGGTTACGTGATGATCGCTTGTATATGTTGACTTAGCCTCGCCATCCTGACCACCAGTTGGGTTGTTGTTATCAGAGCTATCGCCACCAGTATTGTCATCATCCTCAGTGGCATCAATAAGCTCAAGGCTACCGTTGTAAGTTACCTTATGACGCTCGCCATCGATAGTAAGCTCAAGAATGACCTGACCTGAGCTAACAACCATCTTAGCATCTGTGATAGGCTTAATAACAGTGTCACTCTCGCCAACACCTGTCAAGTAGTACTTGCAATACTGACCAACTACAGTATACTGTGTGAAGGTCTCTTTTTCTGAGTAGTTATATGTACCGTTAGGCAATGTTGTGCTCTTGTGTGTAGGAGCAAAGGCATAGATGTAGTAGTATGTACCGTTAGCGAAGATCTGACCAGCGTTGTTCATACCCTTATCTGAGATAAAGAATGCATAAAGGTCTGCTCCTGGACCATACTCCTCACCATAGTAGTAACCATTAAAGTGTGTACCCTCGAACTCTACATCGTACTGACCACCCGAAATGCCACCAGCACTCTTCTGCGAGAATACTACATCGAATGACTCGTTACCGTAAGTAGCACGGATGATAGTGATACGAGTTGAAGTTGTTGTGTTAGCATCGAAATCTACGATGATAACGCCCTCTGCTGGATGAGAGATAGCCTTCACAGCTGCAGCACCCTGCATAATCTCAGTGCTTACTGTTGCACCAGAGATATGATTAGCAATGGTATAGGTGATTACCTTCGCACCTCCATTTGCATCTACTTCAAACTGATTTGAAGATGTTAGTTTGAAATTTGCGCCATTGCCTACCTCCTCAGCATTATCACAAGCTGTGAAAAGAGCCACAACTGCAATCAACGCAATTGAAAAAATACGCTTCATATTCTATATTCTGTTTTATTGTTACTATTATCTATTTGTTGTGAATGGACCATACTCCTGGTATGTCGCGCCACCGTTGTTGTCAAGCACCTTGATACACAAAGTGTAAGATGTACCATACTTCAAGTTCTCCCACTTGTAGTCGTACTGGCTCGCCATAAACTGACGCTTAAACTCTGGGCTAAGGTCTGGAACGAGGGACAACATACACTCCTCGTAAGAGTTATAGCCAAACTGAACATAAGCACCAGCCTTCACCTCCTCGACATTTGCAGTCTCCAACATAGCAGCGTAGCAACTCCATACATTGTCACCAAATACACAGTCAAAGACAACATCGTTAACATTGATTTGCTTCATAGTAACATCTACACGACCACTACCTACGCTCTCAGCCTTAGTGCGAATCTGCACCACCTCAACACCACCAAGCAAACTATTCTCCTGACCCTCGCTGTAGTCCATCAAGGCTGCGATGATAAGGTAATCGGTAGAAGATGTCACTTTCATTTCAAGGCCTGGCACATACTCACAATACTGGCCATTTACCCAGTCGAATGTAAGTGGACCGCCAAGCATAAAGCCATAAGTTACAACCCAAGCACCTGGGTTAGACTGATACTGATCGTAGACACGCTTATCTACAACCGAGCAACGCCAATACTGATCTGGCTCAGCATTGATTCTAAACTTGAACGATGTAGAACCAACCTCAAGAACCTCGATAAGCTTATCTGAGCCAGTATCATCACCCGCTGGAACAGATGCATTAGACATGATTCCATTATAGTAGCCCTGAATCTTCTTCTCAACACCGTCCTCAAGGTATGTTAGCATCATGTAAATAGCATAGTAGCCATTAACTACATCTACTGTTACGTATGCATCTGTAAAGGCATATCCAAAGCCCTCCCAACCATTAGGAAGATAGCAAGAGCTCTCTGGGTGGATAGTATATGGTGCAAAGTTAGAGCCGAGTGTATATGTACCGTATGGGAAATACTGGCTCATCGTGTCACTCAAAGTATAGAAATCCAACTGGATGCGGTCACCATTCTCAAGTACAAAGTATACATAGTAGTTGTACTCGTTATACCAACAACCACCTGTCGTCTTTGTAATTACAACATTCTCAACACCGTCGATCTCTGGCAACTCGAAATTGTCATCATTGCCACCTCCGTTATCGCCACCATTATCACCACCGTTGTCACCACCATTGTCGTTACCGCCGTTACCACTATTGTTACCCTTAGTAGTAAACATTAGCGTGTTCGACAATACAGCACCAGCAGAGTTCTTAGCAGCAGCAACGAGATAGTAAGTTGTGCCACTCTTTAGATTTCCAACAGCCACCGGGTCATTAAAATTCTTGACAGCTACGCCCTCAGAAAAGACACTCTCAGCAGTGATTAAATCACCATCATAGAGGATGTAGGCGCACTGAGATGCACCTGTTGCCTTGATCGTGAAGACATAAGTGTCGTCGTCGACTGCTACCTCCTCAATCTTGATGGTAGGAGCAGCCTCCTCCTGCGTTTCGCACGATGCAAATCCAAGCATCGAGACAAACGCAACGAACAAAAGTTTTGTAAATGCTTTCATAGTTTGTGTATTATTAGTAAGTTTTAGTATTGATTTCGTATGAAAAAACAC
>JAZQYM010000092.1:0-19736 GCA_045633525.1 Alistipes sp.
ACTATGAGGGTACATCTATGGCGTGTCCTCATGTGTCGGGTGTTGCGGCACTTGGTCTTGCATACGCTAAGCAGCAGGGTAGGCACTTTACGTGGGAGGAGTTCCGTGATTTGATGTACACAAGTGCGGAGAACATAGATAGCTACTTTGTTGGCGAGAAGTTGTACTATATGCGCCATGCATCGGCTGGTGCAACGCCTATCAAGATGAACCTTGCGGATTACCGTGGTAAGATGGGTCGCTTGGTAGATGCTGGTGCACTATTGAAGGCTATTGATGGTAGTGGTCGTGATATGCGCCTACCAAATATCTACTTAGCTCCAGAGCAGAGCCAGACGCTTACACTTGCAGAGTATGGCGTTGTTGGCGCTACCAAGGTGGTGGTTGAGAATGGTGCTATTGCCGAGGCTCAGCTTAATGGTGGAAGCCTTGTCGTTATCGCAAAGAGTGTTGGTCAGACTCGCGTCACGCTAACTGCCGATAAGGAGCATACTATTACTGTTACGGTGCGCGAGGGTGCATCGGACAACGGATGGTTGTAGGGTAGCGATGAGAGCGGTAGTTCCATACCTTGTGGTGGCGATGTTGGCACTGTTGCCATTGTCGCTCTCGGCACAGAGTAGGGGGTTTATATCGCGTGAGGCGTTGGACTCGTTGGTAAACCCGAAGAACTCTACTAAAGGGACTGGAGCGTTGCTTGTGTCGCCCTCTACGGTAGAGCTTGGAGAGATTTCGGGGGATGAGTTAGTCTATTTTAACTTTGAGGTTAAGAATATCTCGTCAAAGAGGATTACAATCACTGAGTTTCGCTCGTCGTGCGGATGTATTGAGGTGTTTTCAAAGCCTCAGAGTATTGCTCCTAATGCTACGTTCAAAGTGAGAGCGAGCTTTAATCCCTCGGGGCGCAGTAGCGCATTTAGCTATAGGGTGAATCTATATACCGACCTCGATAGCGAGCTTCCAACCGAGCGCGTGACAGTGGTGGGAAATGTTATCAGTGATGATGAGTGGCAGCATCTGCCAAAGAGGGCTGGAGCGTTGCGTCTTAGTCGTAATGAGGTGGTGCTAAACTCACGTGGCGAGGAGCGTATAGCGGTGGCTAATAGCGGCGATAAGGCGATTACGATAACTGCAAAGCCTACTGTTGAGGGTCTTAGCCTAAGATGTGAGCCCGCGGTGCTAATGCCTGGCTCGGAAGGTAATATTTTTATAGGGTACAAGGGCACGATAGCCTCTGACCTTACTACGATACTAATTTTGGAGGGCGTGGAGGCATCGCCAGCCGAGAGAATGATAAAGGTGAAATTAAAGAGATAGATATTATGAAGCTATTAAGAGTGTTACTCGCTTTTGCCATTGTGGCAACTGCATCATTTGTTACTGGATGCGATAAGCAGAGCGAGGTGGAAAATACGCAAAAGCAGAATATGGCAGTTACATACTACACCATCGATGGCGTATGGCAACTTGTGGAGTGGAACGATGCCCCTTTGGCTGAGGGGACGCTCCTCTATATCGACCTTGATCGCAAGGAGCATCGCTTCGAGATGTGGGATAACCTTAGCTCGATGTATCCTACGATGCGTAGCGGTAGCTTCCTGCTCTCGGTGGATGATATGCAGCGAGATATAATCTCGGGCTGGTACGACTTCGGTGTTGGCGACTGGGCGAACGACTACGTTGTCGAGCTTAGTGCTGAGGGTAACAAGATGGTGTGGAGTTCACTATCTGGGCACGAGAATATGACCTTTGTGGAGGTTGATGAACTACCTGAATTTTAACATTAACTTAAATACACTACACTATGAGAACTTTTAAGAACTTGGCAGTCCTAACAACTGCCCTAATCGCACTCCTTAGCTGGAGCTGTGAGCTATTCGAGGGACAGGAGCAACCTAAGGGTCCATCGATTACTATTGGTGAGCCTGTGTTCGACACTGAGGCTATGACAGCAACACTCCTCTTTACGCCATCTGTAAATACAACTGCATGGCACTATAAGATTGAGAGCGAGGGTGCTATGACAAACTTTACCTTTGTAGCTGGCGACCAGCCAAAGGAGATCGTTGCAAACATCGAGTTTGACGTTGAATACACCGTATCTGCATACGCTGAGGGTCAGGGTCTTGAGAGTGATCTCGTAATTAAGACCTTCTGCCTTAAGGAGATTCCAGCAATCACTGTTTCAAAGCCAGCGTTCGATGAGGAGGCTATGACTGTTAGCTACACCGTGACTCCATCTGAGGGTACGCACCACTGGTACTGGGGTGTTAAGGACTCGGAGTATACACGTTTCGAGGGCGATGAGCCTCAGACCGTGAGCTATGCTGTTGAGTATGGTGTTAGCTACACATTCCTTTTCCGTGCTGAGAATGAGCAGCTTAATGGCGAGAGCAAGGAGGTTGTCTTTGCAGTTATCGAGCCAGTAGCTGATATCGCGATTGAGAACCTAACAGCATATACACTTGATGCTGTTATCACTAAGAAGGAGCACTGCGTGAAGTACGTTGTAGGTGCTATGCACACCTCTGCTTACGATAGAAATGTCTTTATTGAGCAGGCGCAGACATCGCTCAATCCAGATTCATCATACCCATTTGCAGTCTTTAACTCAGCAACCGAGAGCCGCACATTCTCTGAGCAGGATTTGGTGCGTAACTCTTTAGTTACCAGCAACGAGAATGCGGGTATTATCCTTCTTCCTAAGACATCATACACCATCGCAGTATATGGCGAGGATGCTGATGGTCGCTACACCGTAATTACTAAGGAGGTTGTAATCCCTGAGGCCGAGATTAATGGCACTACAGCTATCTCTATCGAGGTTTCGGAGGTTGAGCTTACATCTGCAAAGGCTACAGTAACATCTGAGGCTGGTAGCAAGATTCTTACTGGCTATATCGATCCAGCGGTTGCTAAGGCAGATACAGAGAAACCATTTGACTTCGAGGGTAAGAGCGATGCTGAGATTAAGAGCTATATCGCAAGCGTTGTTAAGGGTGTGCCTGCTATCTATAGCGAGCCATTTACATATCTTCTTAGCGATAACCTTGCAAATGCTACTGAGTATGTAGCATACGCTCTTGCTATTAAGGATGGCAAGGTTGGTGAGGTTGCTTTTACAAAGTTCCAGACCCTTCGTCCATCGCTTAGCGGTGTAGCTACCGTTACAGGTGCAGTAATCGAGCCTCAGACAACACACGAGACTCTTAATGTAACACTCACTACAGAGCTTGCTACTAAGGTGCGCTTGTATGCTGCTCCAGCATCTGACCACGCTGCATACGCAGATAATTTGGTATTTATCATGGATGCAAATAGCTATCAGAACTATCGCGAGGAGTGGGATGTTGTTGATGGCGTTGCAAATGCAGTTGTTGAGGTTGCTCACCCAGGAACAAACTACTATCTCTACGCATCTGCAGTAGATGCTGACGGTCACGCTGGTGCTATCGTTTGCGTTGCGCAGTTGGCAGGTCTCGAGACCGAGTACTACACAACTATCGAGGAGATTGTTGATGAGGGTGGTATGGACTACACTGGTACAGGCTCTGCAACACTTACAGTAGAGGTTACAGATGTTGTTGACGATCGCATTAGTGCAAATGTTACCGTGTCTAACTTTAGCGAGAATGTTGAGAACGTATGGCTTATCCGCTATAACGGTTTAATTGCAGAGATTGAGGATCAGGTGAAGTATTCTCTTAGCGTATATCTCGAGGAGGAGCGTGTTCTTGGTTCATACAAGACTGCATTCGAGGATTGGACTATCAAGTATGTTGACGGTGGTAGCTCTTGGGATCCTAAATATGAGGCACTCCAGGAGTACACTGCATCGTATGGTGGTGATGTTCTTGTAATGGTTATCCTTGATACCGAGGGTAAGGTGAATATCCACAGTTACTATGCTGCTGGACAGAGCGTTGTAAAACTATAATTTCTTTGAATTTCTTGTGATAAGGGGCACATCTGCTGCCGCTAACAAAAATAGCCACCAATGGGACGTACGACAAGTACTACCCATCGGTGGCTTTTTTGCCGAGCGTTGCATCTGACCCCTTCTGACAAGAAATTGGGTTGTGGGGTTAATTAATGTTAGATGCGCCCTTCTGACAAGAAATTGGGTCGTGCTTCTCATTAAGCTGGAATTGCTCTTCTCGCAAGAAATAATTTTTCGCGATAAGGGGTCATTCTCGGCCTCTCAATCATTGCCCCAAATGGGAAATACTCCAAGTATGTCCCATCTGGGGCAATTTCTTTATCGAGGCCAAGCCTAACCCCTTCTGACAAGAAATTGGGTCTTGCTCCTAATATTGCTGACTACACTTTCTGACAAGAAATTGGTTTTTGCTCCTAATATTGCTGCCTGCCCAATCTAAACAGAAATTGGGTCTTGCTCCTAATATGGCTGACTATACCTCCTAAATTTTAGTAGATATTTCTATTTTTTTGTAAAATAATCGCTATCTTTGCTTAAGAGTTATTTTTACCGTAATAATTTTTAGCTTCGATTATATGAAAAAGAGTATCTATTTCGTAGCGGCAATGTTGCTATTAGTCTCTTGTGGACCAGCCGATGGTTATTTGCATTTTATCTTCAGGATAACCGATAATGTCAAGGCAGTGATAACAATCGACACATCGCGACATAAATATTGGTGGTGTAAATCGGGAAACGAGGAGATTACAATCCTCTCTGAAAAGGATAATCGTAGTGGCGTTATGGCGGATATCAGCAATGATACATCATACGCTCTCTATCCAGCCGATGCGTATGCGACGCTTGAGGGTGGTAGGATAGCTACTATATTGCCACAATATCGCGAGTGTAGTGCTATTGCAGAGCCTATAATGGTGGCTCATGGTGGTAGCTTCGAGGAGGTGAGTGCGATGCTCTGTATCAATCTTAGTAGCGATAGCGATATGGATCAAATGTTAAAGTCGATAACTCTATCATCTGCCTTGCAGACCATAGCGGGTAGGGTAGAGATAGATTGTACTTGTGGTCTTGCTATGAACATTCTTGATAATGGCTCTAATAGCATTGCTATATCGGATATTGATACAGTGCTTAGTGAAGATGCTAAGCTTATCCATATCGTGATGCCACCACTCTCATTTGCTGATAGTGAGCTTTGCCTAACTCTTGAGTTTGAGAATGGCTCACATACAATAGCACTCCCACAGCTTACACTTGAGCGTGGTGTTATGCACACTGTTAATTGTCGATTCTAAGTCTATGATATACTTCAACTCCGACTATACCGCAGGAGCGCACCCGAAGGTCTTGGATGCTCTTGTGCGTACCAATTTAGAGCATACCATAGGCTATGGTCTCGACCCATATACTGCCGAGGCTAAGGCTCTAATTAGAAAGGCTATAGGGTGTGATGATGCTGAGGTAATCTTCCTTGTTGGTGGTACGCAGACCAACGCCACGGCTATTGATGGCATCCTTGCGCGCCACGAGGGTGTGCTTGCCGCAGATAGTGGTCATATTGCGGTCCACGAGGCTGGTGCTATAGAGGCATCGGGCCATAAGGTCCTAACACTCCCCGAGTATAGCGGAAAGGTTAGGGCTGAGGATGTGGAACGCTATATTTCGGAGTTCTATCGTGACGATACCTATCAGCACATGGTTGCGCCTGGAATGCTATATATCTCACAACCTACGGAGTATGGCACGATATATTCGCTTGGGGAGTTGGAGGCTCTTAGTTCGGTGTGCCGTAGATATAATATCCCATTGTATATCGACGGTGCGCGTATGGGCTACGGTCTTATGGCTGATGGTGCTGACTTTACGCTAAGGGACATCGCTCGCCTTGCCGATGTTTTCTATATTGGTGGCACAAAGTGTGGCGCACTATTTGGCGAGGCACTTGTGGTCACTAATCGTGCACTTCTAAAAAATCTATTCCCGCTTGTAAAGCAGCATGGTGCACTCCTTGCAAAGGGTCGGCTTCTTGGCTTGCAGTTTGGTGCATTGTTCCGCGATGGCTTGTACGAGCGCATCTGTGGTGATGCCGTGGGCTTAGCTTTGCGCCTACGCGAGATTATGCGCAAGGCGGGCTATGAGGTGGTTATCGAGTCGCCTACCAACCAGCAGTTCTTCCGCCTGCCAAACGATGTTATAGATAGACTCCGTAAATCGGTATCTTTCGACTATTGGGGACCTCGTGGCGCGGAGAGTAGCATCGTTCGCTTTGTAACCAGCTGGGCAACTACCGAGGCGGATATCGTGGAGATGGAACGATTGGTAGCTAATATATAAAATTGGCGTGTTGCGAATTTGTCCACAAAAGATGTTGCTAAGATTGCCGTTTTGGAAATTATAAGTATCTTTGTTTCAAATATAGAATTAAGGTATAGCCTATGAAATAAAATAAAAAGGGTAAAATATACATATAAGCATTGATTGTTATATTCATCAATTCCCAAAAGTCTAGCAGCTAAAAGGAAACCGACACGAATATTGCAAGAATGCTCGCGCTTATGGCGCGGGCTTTCGGTTATTCTGTCGGTTGGGTTATGCTAGACACCTTGGGATTGGAGTATGCTGAATGTTCCGCGCCCTTTTTTGTATAAACCTAACTACACCCTTTTTTGAAATGGAGCGCATATCTGTTGGAAGTCTAATAAGGCAAGAGCTAAAACGTCAGGAGCGTAGTGTCGTTTGGTTTGCAAATCATCTTGCTTGTGACAGAACAAATATATATCGAATACTATCAAAGGATAGTATTGATACCAATCTGCTCATTCGTATTTCTAAGGTGCTAAATCATAATTTTTTTGAAGATGTTGCCTCTCATATCAATGGTGAGTTGTTGAGTAAATAGCAACATTTTTGTTGCTATTTCAGCAATATCATTAGCTTACTTATAGCTTGTATTGTGATTATCTTTGCATTACACAAGTATTGCACTGAGTTATATAAACTATTAATCACATACACAACTATGAGGCGAAATCTTTTTCTATCTATTTTATTTTTGGCTATTGGGGCCTTTTGTGTAAATGCCCAGCAAGTAGATTATACTTACAATGCTCCTGAGGAGAGTGGTATAGATTTTATGCAGGTTACACAGGCAAGCGACTATGTTTGTATGCCAATCGTGTCACGTACAAAAAAGGGTACAAGTTGGTATGCTAATCGTGTAATTGATATTTCCCCAGATAACACAAAGATTGCATATATCTCTGTTCGTAATAATTCGGCTAACATCTTTATTAAAGATTTGGATAAGCAGGGTGGTTCCGTGCAGCGTACAAATAGGCAGGCTGTAAATGATTTCTCATACTCTCCAGATGGTAAACAGATTGTATTCTCGGAGACTCGTGGTAATTCAAGACAGATTTTCCTTACAGACGCAAATGTTGGTTATACATGCCGTCAAGTGACATCTGCAAATCAGGATTATTCCCCAATCTATAACTCTAGTAAGTCTGAGATTCTCTTTGCTCGTGATGAGGGTTATGGTACAACTATTTGGAGCTATGATGTAAAGAGTAATTTCCTATCATCATTTTCTTCGGGTATGACTCCTTATCCAATTCCTGGTACTAAGGCATATTTGTGTACGCGTGTCGGAGAGAATGGCTGTGGCGAGATTTGGAAGATTGATCCAAAGACTGGAGTTGAGGAGTGTGTTGTAACTAGTCCAGAGAGTAGCTTCTCATCTCCTATCTTATCTCCTAATGGTGAGTGGGTACTCTTTGTCGGTCTTAGTACAATCCAGACGGATAGTTTTGTATATCAGCACACAGATATCTATGTGTGTCGTCTAGATGGAACGGGCTTGGAGCGCCTGACATACCATCCGGCCGATGAGCTAAGTCCTATCTGGAGTCGTGATGGTAAGTATATCTATTTTATTTCACAGCGTGGCAATGCGGCAGGTGTAGCAAACATCTGGAGAATGCCATTTGTATTCTAATATAGACACATACATAAATACTAATCAATAACTATTACAACTATGAAGAAGTTTTACAGTTTTTTATTGGTGGCCTTTGTAGCGATGACTACAGATGCATCAGCACAGTTTGTACAGTCAACAGCAACAACTAAGTCGAATACTACTACAATGACATCTACACAGGGAGATTACAGTGGTAGTCGTTACTATGTAGGTTATAACCCAGTAGCTATTGAGTGGAGTGAGGATCAAAGCGAGATGGAGGATGAGGTTCCGTTGAATAAGGGTATTACGGTCGGTTATGCTAAGCGATCTAAGTTAGATTCGTCATCGCTACCACTGTATTACGAATATGGATGCAATATTGGGTATATGTTCGGCTCTTACTCTGATGAGTTTGATGATGGAGATTATTGTGAAAAATATAATTTGTCTATAAATCTAATCTCAGCGAATGTGCCTATTAATGTAACTATGCCAATTCAGGTTGATAATTTTACACTTATGCCATATTGTGGTGTTAATCTACGCTTGAATCTTCTTGGAAATGTAGATTACCGTTATGAGTTCGAAGATAGATATTATGGTGAATCTGAAACAGATACTGAAACAATAGACTTGTTTGATAATGAGGACATGGATACTCCTTTTAATCGCTTTCAGGCAGGTCTAAACTTTGGTGTTAATATTGAGTTTGATAAAGTTACTGTAGGTGTAGGATATGTTAAGGATTTATCTAAATTATGGGAACCTGACGACGATTTTTATGGAAAATTAGGAGTTGCAACTATATCTGTTGGTTACAAGTTCTAAACAACCAACAAATACTATCCATAGAGGCTGTCCAATAAGTTTTGTGGACAGCCTCATTTGTTTTAGAAGTTATCGAAAACAAATAGGGCTGTTAGCATTTGCCAACAGCCCTTTATTATATCTCTATCTTCAGCGTAGATTAGCGGTAGAAGATTGAAGAGATAGACTTGTAGTTATGAACACGCTCGATAACATCCGCAAAGATTGGAGCAACGCTCAATACGGTGAACTTCGATAGATCCTCGCCCTCCTTGAGTGGAATAGTATCGGTTGTGATAACCTCCTGGATAGCACTCTCGTTGATACGATCGTATGCCTTGCCAGAGAGCACAGGGTGGGTAACAGCGGCGCGAACACTCTTAGCACCCTTATCCATAAGCATATTAGCTGCCATACAGATAGTACCTGCTGTATCAATCATATCGTCAACGATGATAACGTTACGACCCTCAACCTCGCCAATAGCGGTCATAGAGCCAACAACGTTAGCCTTAGCGCGCTCCTTGTGAGAGATAATGATAGGTGCCTGGAAGTGCTTAGCGTATGATGATGCACGCTTTGCACCACCCATATCAGGTGAAGCGATAGACAAGTCTGGAATCTGCAACTTCTGGATGTAAGGCACGAAGATACCAGATGCGTAGAGGGCATCCATTGGAAGATCGAAGAAGCCCTGAATCTGGTCTGCGTGGAGGTCCATAGTCATCACGCGCTGAACACCTGCTGCGATAAGCATATTGGCAACAAGACGAGCGGTGATAGGCACACGTGGACGATCCTTACGGTCCTGACGAGCCCAACCGAAGTATGGGATAACGGCGATAACCTGATGTGCTGAAGCACGGCGTGCAGCATCGGCCATCATCAAAAGCTCCATCAAGTTGTCTGATGGTGGGAATGTAGACTGAATGATAAACACGGTACAACCACGAATAGACTCGTGGAAGCATGGCTGGAACTCGCCGTCACTAAATTGAAGGACATCCGAGTCGCCGAGCTTAATGCCATACTCGGCAGCAATCTTCTCTGCGAGGTAACGAGAACCACGACCTGCGAAGAACTTGATTTTGTGGATCGCCATAATATAATTTAAGTAAGGTTTTGTAACTTTTGACAAAGTTATATTAAATAAGCTGAATAAGCAACTTTTTCGTGGCTAATTTTCAGAATTATTTGCCAAGCACTCCTCGATAAAGCCAATAATCTCCTCACGACCCGTACCCTTCTCGCTCGACGAGATAAACATCGGAGGTAGCTCCTCCCACTGCTCCGATAGGGTCTGCTTGTAGTTCTTTACGTTGCGATTTAGCTGTGCCTGAGAGAGTTTGTCAGCCTTGGTAAAGATGATACCAAAAGGGATGCCATTCTCACCGAGTAGCTCGATAAAGCGAAGGTCTATCTTCTGAGGCTCAAGACGTGAATCTACCAATACGAAGAGGTAGTGCATCTTCTCGCACTTAAGCACATAGTCCGTAATAAGCTTCGAGAACTCACCTCGTGTAGACTTCGATACGCGGGCGTAGCCGTAGCCAGGGAGGTCGACTAAGTACCAGCTATCGTTGATAAGGAAGTGGTTGATAAGCTTGGTCTTACCAGGTGTGCCCGATACTTTTGCCAAGGAGCTAATGCCCGTAATCATATTTACTAACGACGACTTACCCACATTACTGCGCCCGATAAAGGCGATATCCTTGAGGCTATCCTTTGGTACTTGAGATATCTTCTCGGAGCTACACTTGAACTTTGCTTTTATCTTTACTGCCATAGTCTGCGTCTATCTTCTTCGATTAGTGAATAATTCTTGGGGCAAAAGTACGAAAAAAAGAAAAAAATACCTACCTTTGTATGTTAAATATTAGATATTAAAGTAATAAAGATATGAAGAAAGAGTGGAATGATGTGCGCGAGTTTCATGAGAAGTTCGGACACCCAGTGGCGCAGGAGCCAAAGATGATTGATAAAAAGCGTGCTTTGTCTCGCGCAAAGTGGATGAACGAGGAGGTCGCAGAGTTCCTTATTGCCGATAACATCTACGAGCAGGCTGATGCTATGATCGATTTGATGTACTTCGCCCTTGGTACAATGGTGGAGATGGGCTTGGAGGCTGACGAGCTCTTTGAGATTGTTCAGCAGGCGAATATGGCAAAGCTATGGCCAGATGATAAGCCCCACTACAACCCTAAGGACGGCAAGGTTATCAAGCCTAATACTTGGGAGGACCCAGCGCCAAAGATTAAGGCGTATATCGACTCGGTTATCGAGATGAAGAAACAGTCAAAGTAGAAACTATTACAATTATATCAATATGAAATTTAAGAATTTAGCCTATTTGTTGTTGGCTCTATCTTTGTCGTTCGTGGCTTGTTCTGAGGGCAAGGAGAGCGATAATCAAACCCCTAATGAGCAGCCAGAGGATAATACAGAGCAGCCAAAGGAGGATGTTGTATTGGAAGCCTCAGATTTTGTGGGCGAGTATTATGGCGATGCCTTCACTCAGAAGTCGGGCTCATACACACTTGTCCTTACCGATAACGGCTTTTTGCAGGGCGGTGGTATGATGGAGAACTCTACATACTATATTCTCGATGTCTATGGCGACTTCTATGAGGGCGAGAGGGGTGGTTATGTGTCGATGCCTGTGGGTACTTACACCATGGATGCCACAAATAGTATGGAGAGGGGTACTATCGGCCAGGCATACTCATACTTTATAACAACCGATGACACCGAGATAAGCAAGCAGGTGAAGTTTGACTCGGCGGAGATTGTGGTTGCTCCTAATGAGGCGACTCTTACTGCTGTTGTCGAGGGCGTAAAGCATATCGTAACCTTTAATGGTCAGGCTACCATTACAGATAAGCGTGCCGAGGATAGAAAATTTTTGGCTAATAATGCATGGGTATATTTCTATGGCGACCACGATAGCAAGGGGGTGGCAGATAACTATTACCTTTACTTTAGCGACCTCGATACTGAGTATGGCTTGTTGCCAAACGCTACATACTATCGTCTCGACCTCTTTAGCGAGATTGTGGATAAGTCGAATGGTCTTGCAATTCCATACGGTACATATATCGTTGACGAGAGTAACTCACGCGCTCCATACACTGTGACAGTTGAGTATTCGGACTTTGTGAAGTTGAATAGAAGTGGCGGTGCGGAGGAGTCTGGTAGGGTTATGGGTGGTAAAGTTGTGGTCGATGAGAATGGTATCACAGCCGAGCTACATATTATGGGCGGAGTGCACACGGTGACCTACTATGGATATGTACCAGTAGGTAACTTCTCAGGTAGCTTCTTCGAGTAGACAATTCAAATCGAAAAACAATAAATTAAGAAATTATGAAAAAGATTTTTGGTGTTTTGATGCTTCTTGCTATCGGTTTCGTAGCATGTGAGCAGGCTGGAGAGGATGTTAAGCAGAATAACATCAAGTTATATGTAGAGAGCCTTGAGGCATTGGCTGAGGGTGAGACTGTGCGTTTCTCATACTCTATTCAGTCGCCAGTAGAGGGTACGACCCTTGAGGTTAAGTGCGATGCAGAGTGGGTGACAAACATCGACGTATATGCATCATTTGTAGATGTAACCGTTGCTAAAAACGACTCTGGCGCAAAGCGTAGCGCAGCGCTACAATGTAAGTATGGCAAGCAGAGCGTTGAGCTAATCCTTGAGCAGGATGCTTGGCATGCCCCTCTTGAGATTACTATCTCGAAAGTCGATGCTACATCAGTGACGTTCTCGGTTGCGGCATATAATGAGGATACTACTTGGATTGGTCAGGTAGTAGGTAAGGAGTGGTTTGATAGCTACACCGAGGAGGAGATTTTTGGCGAGGATCTACGTTACTATCATAGCACGGCAAGTGATGAGGGTAAGACATTTGAGGAGTACCTATCTGCGATATTGAGCAAGGGCTCGCGCTCGGATATTCGTATGGGTAGCCTTGATATCGAGGCGGAGTATGTTATTTACGTCTATGGTATGACTGCCGATGGTGAGAAGACAACAGATATTTACTCGGAGGCCTTTACTACAACAGCTCCATACGAGGGTAACGATGTAACTTACGACTTTGATATTAAGGTTGAGCGTGCCATCGCAGATATCACAATCATACCTTCGCACGAGGGTGTTGCATACTTCAACAACCTTATCACACGCGAGGACTTCGAGTTGTATGGTGGCGATATCGAGAAGGCTGCCGATGCTGTTGTCGCAAAGATTATCGACGACTACGCAGCGTGGGATTACACTCTTGCTGAGACCTTTGAGTATAACACCGACTATGTGGCTACAAACTACCAGTTCGAGGCGATGGCAAATACTGAGTATGTTGCCTTTGCCTTTAAGTGGAATGAGAAGTGTGAGCGTCTTAGCGAGGTATCGTACGAGTGGTTTACCGTAGGTACAATTCCTCCATCAGACAACGAGCTCTCGATGACTATCTCGGATGTAACACAGTCTACATTCTATGTAGATATCAAGACTACAAACGACGACCCATACGCTATTATCGCAATTCCTTCAGCGCAGATTGCTAATATGCAGGAGGATAGCCAGATTTTTGACTTTATCCTTAAGGAGTACGGAACATCGTTCCTATACAACTATATCTTCAATGGCGACATCGAGGGTGAGTTTAGTGGTATGGAGGCTGGCACTGAGTATGCTGTGTTGCTCTTTGGTTACGAGGCTGGTGTGCTAACTACAAAGATTACTCGTGAGAATATCAAGACACTAAAGGCTGGTGCTATCGATGCTTGTAAATATGATATCGTAATCTCTAATATTGAGGATCGCGAGGCTTACGTTACAATTACTCCAACTGACTATAGTATTTGGTATTATTGGAATGTTTTTGAGGCTGATACTACCGAGGAGGAGGTTAAGGATTATATCCAAAATCTATATAACAAGTCATACTATGGTGATTACTGGGAGTTTAGCTACTACGAGATTACTCGTGGTGCGGTTAGTAGTCGCATATCGCAGCTAAAGCCATCTACCGAGTATAAGATTGTTATTTACCCAATGGACCCTGATAAGTTCGCTTATACTGGCTCGATGCGTGAGGGTGGTAAGTTTACTACAACAGATGCTGTTGTTGCTGATATCACTATCACAGCGGGCTTTGATGCCTACTACGATGGTGATGAGGTGGCGGCTCTCGAGCCTAACTACTTAGGTGGCTATAAGGGTCATGTAATCTTGCCTATGTCGGTGAATATTCAGGGCGAGTCAAGTGGCTACCTCTACACAATCTTTACATATCAGGAGGGCTTGGAGGATCCAGAGCTCTTTAGCGATGATTTGCTAATTGACAACCTCTATAGTGTGGGCGCTAACTGGTCTCCAGCATACTTCCGTGGTCAGTGGGATGTTGAGATGATGATTGCTGCTGTTGCCTTCGATAAGGATGGTAATCCAAGTCCAGTATACCGCGAGCGCTTTATCTGTACTCGTGAGGGTGCTGGTGATGCTCAGGAGTTTGTGGATTACTATATGGGTACTATCAAGACCTATGCGTCGACCTACTCAACTTCGTCTCGCGAGGATAAGCTATGTCTAAATAGCCTTGTGATCGCAAGCGATACGGAGGTACACAAGGAGGCGCAGCGCAGAACTGAAGCTATCCGTTTTACACGATAATCTTAGAAAATGAAGAGAATACTATATGTAATTTTTGCCATGCTCCTCATATCGGCTTGTAGTAATGAGGAGCATGGTGAATACTACCCAGATATCAGCACTCGAGAGTTGCATTATATCTCACGCAGTGGCAATATCGTGGAGTTCAACGACGACTCGTTCGATGCCCCTATAATCTCGAATACATACGAGAATGGTGTGGGCGTTGTGTGTTTTGCTTCGTCGCTACGCAGTATCGGTCTCTTGGGCGATATCGATATTACCTCGATTACAATCCCTCGGACGGTTAAGACTTTCGAGGGTAATCCATTTAAGTATTGCTCAAACTTGGCACGCTTTATAAGCGTCTACGCCACCTCGGATGGCTATGGTCTTGTGTGCGATAACGAGTTTATTGCCCTTGCGCGCAACTACCGTGGCGAGAAGTACGAAATTCCTTATGGCGTTAAGAGCGTTGGTGAGAATGCCTTTTATGGTGCGTCGATTAAGAGTGTATCGATTCCTAATAGTGTTGCCAAAATCGGCGATTCAGCCTTTGCAAATTGCAAGCAGTTGGAGACGTTGGAGCTTCCAGAGCGCCTTGAGGAGCTTGGTCGCGAGGTCTGTGTTGACTGCATTAACCTAAAGTCGGTTAAGCTACCACGCAACTGCTCTATTAGCGAGGATTTCGCTGGCTTCGTAGGTTGCTATAACCTCGAGAGCTTCAGTGGTGAGAACACCTCTGCCGATGGAAGATGCATCGTGGTGAATAAGCGTCTCTACGCCTTTGCTCCAGCCAATTTGTCGGAGTATGCAATCCCTCAGGGCGTAAATGCTCTTGCAGACCGTAGCTTTGCTAAGTGCGATAGAGTGCTCAAGATTACCATCCCATCATCTGTGGTGTCGTTGGGAAGCGGAGTCTTCTATAACTGCTCAAGCCTATCGGAGATCTACCTCGAGCCTAATACCCCTCCAACCATCAAGCGTGGTGCAGGCGGTATCGACCCATTCGAGAATCTTCCGTTGGACTACACTCTCTATGTGCCATCCTCGAGCTACTCAAAGTATTCGAGTGATACCGACTGGTCTCGCTATTTGGAGCACATGAAGAAGTATAACTAATTAGAAACAGTCAAACAAGGCTACTTTGGCTCTTGTTATACGACTTCATAATATAAAACAATTAAGAGACTGACTAATGCCTTAATCGGACTTTTTAGTCAGTCTCATTCTTTTTATATTTCTGGGCCACAACTATATTATTTAGGTCTATAGACCGCCCAATAAAAGCTTCATACCATAAACAAAAACAGCAGTCTAAAAAGACTGCTGTAAGTGGTGAATCCGCCGGGGGTGAGGTGTCTTGGTTTGTGCCGAATACTCAAAGGGTTGTGATGATTTTTACTTTATCACTCACGAAAAGATGTCACTGTGCCTTTGATTAGCAATGCAATTTATCGTACGCAATATCCCACAATGCATCTAATATATCTTGCGCCTCGTCTACATCAAAATATTCAGGGTCAAAGTTTTTGTCAATGCAATACCAATCAAGTCTTTCCTTCTCCTCTGCAGTTTTACGCTTCTTAGCTTTAATTTCCAGCAGTTCGCCATACCCCCAAACGCCACCACAATCCTCTGGAGGGCACGCACCGCTTCCTTTATAGGCTACAAACATAGGTTCCTCGTTTGTGTCGTACTTACGAATACCCTTGAGCCAAATCTCGTGACGCCAGCTATCACCAAAGTCATACTCGTACACCATACGATCCTTCTTCTCCTTGAAGAATTCAGATATGGGGTAATCCTTTGTGTTTAATATCTTCGTTTTGCCGTACCCAAAGCCCATATCATCGTCCATCTTTATGCACGCCGTATGCTTATATATCGCACCGCCAATCTCAAACACATGCAAATGTTCATTCTCCCATCCCATTACGTCATTTATTACAAACGAAAATAGAGCCAAAGATGTGTTTGATGGAATCTTTATCTCTCGCCACACCGGGACAGGGGCATCTAGAAGTTTTATGCGAAGATGCAACTCTTGACACTCTTGGCCAATGAAACAGTTTTCTGGGAAAGCAAATGGATTGTCGTCGCCACCCCGAGCACTATATTCGTCCTCATGCGATTCATTATCACCTGCTCCCATTAAGAGTTTACTTATAGCATTGCTCCTTCGATCTGCTAACAAATCCTCGAATTTAACACTCCCGGATGCCATGCTACCATCCTCAAAACTCTTTTGTAACTTGTTTATATCCATCCCCATAAGAACACTAATTGCCAATATATCCTCAAAAGAATAGATCCCTAAAGAGTCAACCATATCTCTTATTTCATTCGGAAGCTGATTATAAAAATCATGAAAAATTTTTTCCATTTTGCCAGTTTTCTTATGTTCAAAGCACAATCTTGTGGCAAATATAGTAAAGATGCAAATATTTGCCACATAAGTAGTAAAAATTATGAGTGTTGTTGGTATTTAATTCTTGAAATTTGAGTGACGGACAGATTGGAATGTACAATCCAACTTTTAGTGTTATGTCTGGTTATTTGGCTTATTGCACAGGGTTGCAGATTCTCTTAGAATAATGCAACACACTGTGCCAAAGTGTTTTATATAGTGCAAACATAACATCAAGATAGTGTGTATAGTAAGTTTAATGTATGGTTAAGTCAGCACGCCCCAAGAGTGCAGCAGATGCGGCAACCTATGTCTGAGGCACAACTTTGTTCGATAAACTGAGAGTTGCCGGACAACATATCTTAGATATCGTGCCGGAGCAAATGGTCGAAGGCTATTGGATAATGTTTCCTGGTTATAGTAGCAACTAAGCAAAATCTCGAAATAATTTAATTTTATCGATTATGGTTGAATGAAGGCAGTATTAATTGCAGTGTTAGGTGTTTAATATTCAAAGAGTTTCGATTTGGCAAAATGAGCCCCAAAATCGCCGTAACTCTTTGATAAAGGGTCAGCGAAATGGTGCAATTAACCACGACTTAATTTCGACCTCTCACAGCCTAATACTCCCGGTGAAATGCGCCTAATGCGCAGCACGCACAACACCGCGCATTATATCCTCTCTGCCCCGCCAGGAGAGAGGGGGGGGGCTACCACTCTGCAGGGGGATAGGGGGTCAAATTCCTTCAGGGGTTTGAAAACATAATCGCTCCCCCAATCTTCCACACACGTGCAGAATTGACAGAATCGGGAATATTGACCTAATACTATACCTCCAAAAATGACTAATCTCCACTATCTAGAAGACCTTACTCATATAGTAAGATACAAAGTCGATGCTAACTACTAAACAAAAATACGCTGTGACTAAATTGTTGCAGCGTATCGGTTCTTTGACATATTGTAGTGCTAATATAGCAAACCGAATGCCCAGAGGGGGATTTCATTTAGATACCCATACTCTATGTCATCTTTAACAACATAAGCATCTGCTACACCTTTAATTTGATGCTGACCTTTTTTTCTACCACCAACCTCAAATGTGTATTTACCAACTGCAAAATCGGAAACACTCGATGATACAACTTTGTGTGTTGTGCGTAACCAGGTAAGGAAAATAGTCTCTCTGATGTTGCCTATGTTTGGCTCATCATCAGCGAGTGTATATGCGAGGTTAGGATTGTTAAGATAGATTTTATTTACTTTCCCCAATAGTTTATATCCCTCTGTGTCATCACGCAAAATATTGATAAGATTAGCCTTGTCCAGCCATACCATGAGGTCTGAAACAGCATTACGACTCATATCAAGGTCTCGACCTATTTTTGAATAGTTCGGTTTAAAAGGAACACTCTGTGCTATGATGTATAGCAGCGTCTTTAACTTCTCTGCGGTTGAAATTGAAAACTCTGCAAATTTGGGAATATCTACTTCAAGGATTGTATTTATAGTCTTGGTAAGTCGAATATCGTACCCCTCATCTTTGAAGTATGGATAATATCCTTTTTTAAGATACTCCTTAAAAAGTGCTACAGGACGGAGATCGGTATATGGGAACTCTATCTTGTTTTGAAGAACTTGCTCTAAAGAGTGGATAGGGATATTCACACCGTACTTCAACTCAACAAACTCTCTAAACGATAATCCATGCATCTGAAATTCAAGCACTCTTCGACTCAAATCATGACTACCTCTCTGTAAGTCAAGAATAGAAGATCCTGTATATCGCACCTTCAAATTGGGATATAGGTCATAGATATTCTTTATTTCTTGCGACCAATTCTTGTACTTGTGTATCTCGTCAATATATAGGACCTTACCTCCATTGGTGTAAAAACTCTCAGCAAGTTCAACAAGTGAGTGTGTTGAAAACCAGATATCATCAGCAAAGACAAAAAGGGTGGTATCATGATCCTCATAGAGCTTGATGTGTTGTAATACCATAGTGGTTTTGCCCACTCCTCGTGCTCCCAGGATGGCTATTAAACGGTCGTTCCATGGAATGGTATTATGGATGTCGCGAACATATGTCGTGTCCACATCTTTTAGAATATTTTGATACCTTGATACAAGCGTTCTCATATAGTTTATTCTAATATTTGGTGCAAAGATAATGAAACTGCATGAAATAGAGTGCAGTTTTTATCAAAAAGTGCATCAAAAATAATGCAATTTGCAAAATTAGTGGGTAAAATTGTGTTAATCAAGCGGTTAGCCAATGGCAATTTGTTTCTGCTCAATTTTAGCCACCTCACGCAGACGACAGAAGGAGTGGATAGTAACAAACTACTAACACATTGAAAATAAAGTGCTTAAAGTATTGCAGATTCTTGCGAATTAACTTGCGTGTTCCGAATAGTGATGTTATGTTTACACTACGTAAATAACTAATACATAGTGAATTATGAATACCAAGAATACAAAAGAGATTGCAAAGATTGACCGCCAACTTGACCGTCTCGAGGCAGAGTTCGCAACACTCGACACTCCCGCTAAATGGAACAGCGTATGCCGCGAGGCTATTTGGCGCAACTACGACATGATGCGCGCGCACACCCAACTACTGTTTCACGACTACTTTACGGAGAGATATGACGCAAAAAATTAGCAAATAAATAGGCAATTGTCAGAGGTTGGTAAAACTATAGAGTCCTACCAAAAATTATTTTTAGGTCGGACTCTTTTCTCTTTATAAACTTCAAAACCTCCCCATCCAACCACGAAATAACAAACAACGATAATTTATTCGCAAATTTTTACTACCTTTATACAAAATTTCAACTACTATGGCTAAACTCAATACAGCAGATATCGGTTTTGAAAATCAGATTTGGAAGGCGGCGGACAAGATGCGCGGCAACCTTGACGCCTCGGAGTATAAATCCCTGGAAGTCGGAGGCCAA
>JAZQYM010000093.1:0-31151 GCA_045633525.1 Alistipes sp.
AACCAAACGGCCAGCGATGGTACCATAACCAGTAACAACGCCATCACCGAAGGTGTGCTTTGCATCCATACCGAAGTCGTAGCAACGGTGAGTAACGAAGATATCGAACTCCTCGAAGCTACCCTCGTCCAACAACATAGCGATACGCTCACGAGCGGTGTACTTACCCTTCTCGTGCTGCTTGTCGATAGCCTTCTGGCCACCACCCATACGAGCTGTCTGACGGTTATCCATCAACTTCTCAATCGCTTTCTGAATTTCGCTCATAGTGAAATTTTATTAATTAGTTTTTAGATAAATTTTCTAAATTGTGGGGATGTGGTGCATCCCGCATTGTTGTAAGTGATATAATTTGAGTTAGTTTTAGGCGCAAATGCAACGCCAAAATAACCAAATTAGATTACTTATTATTTGTTCTTGTTCTCGCAAAGCTCAGTTAGGATGCCCTGAGTAGACTTTGGGTGAAGGAATGCGATAGTAAGACCCTCAGCACCCTTACGTGGAGTCTTGTCGATAAGACGGATACCACGAGCCTCAGCGTCTGCCAACTGCTCCTCGATGTTCTCGCAAGCGAGAGCCATGTGGTGGATACCAGCGCCCTTAGTCTCAAGGTACTTAGCGATTGTAGACTCTGGAGATGTTGGCTCCAAAAGCTCAATCTTAGTCTGACCAAGCATAAAGAATGCTGTCTTAACCTTCTGGTCTGCTACCTCCTCGATAGCGTAGCACTTTAGACCCAATACGTTCTCCCAGTAAGGGATTGCCTCCTCCAAGCTGTTAACGGCGATGCCGAGATGCTCAATGTGTGATACTTTCATAGTGTTTAATTTTTATAAAGTTTAACTTAATATTTATTTGAAATAACTATTATTTTCCGAATCTCAAAAATCACCCAAAGTTACTCCTTCTTTTTGAAACTACGAAATATTTTCGACTCTTTTTTTAGACTTTTTTAGATGTTGCGATATATAAATCAAAAAAGGGGCTGACTAAAAAGTAACTTAGCCAGCCCCCATAACCTAAGAGGGTGAATAAAAAGATGTAGTTTTAGGCTTGCGAAGCCCGAAAAAGCGGAGTTTACTGAGCGTAAATGAGCATTTTGAGGGCAAGCGTAACGACAAAATACACTTTTTATTCACTCTCTTTTAGAGGGAAAACTTTGTTTTACCACTCGATAAACTGTCCACTACCTTTGAAAATACCATTTATCGCATTGCCCTTATCGTCGACGGTGTCGATGGTGAATGTGTAGACATTAGCGTCGTCTTTCTCCACTGTTACGCTACCGCTTACAAGTGGTGCAAAGTTGATATATCCAGCCGTTATATACCAGCTATTTTGCTGCATATACTGGCCATCGCCATTGTCCTCTGCCCAACCAGGGATAAAGTGACCTACAGTTGTGCCGTGTGTGTATGTTCCGCAGATGTCGGTAGCACCAAGTGGGAGCTGTAAATCTATCTGGAATGTATCGCCAAACTCCTCGCCTGTAACCTCGTCAAGCTCCTCATACATATATACTTGGCAGGTGTTGCAACCAGTGCCGATTAGATCCCCTACATATGCACCTACAAAGACACCATCCTCGATGTTGAAGGTGTGGTCCGAGGTGAGGGTGCTGTAGCCACTATTTGTATTGCCGCCACCTTGATTGCCATCTTTGAAAGGTATCTCCAATGAGCCTCTATAGGTGATACGATGACGCTCGCCATTGCTAAAATCTACCACTGCAACAATGCTATTGTCGGTAACAACAACCTCGGCATTAGTAAACGGAATCTCTTGATAATCAACATCGTCTGTTACTGTGAGATTACTATATGTAGCGTCAATATCGCCGTCGTAGAGATTGCTCTTTGTGGTGAGTTTGTATGTGCCGTTAGGGATGCGTGCTATGTTGCCTTGTGCTGGTGTTGCGCTGTACAGATCGAAGTAGTAGTACTCGCTGTTTGCTTTAAGATAGCCGTTATCGCTTATGCCAACTTTAGATAGCACGATATAATAGTTGTATAAGTTGCTACCACCATAGTATAGGCTACCTGATGTTGTGGTTGCTTGATAGTCTACATCGCAGTTCGAGCGTTGCAAAACCGTCACTGTGCGCGACGCAGAGCCATAATTAAGCTCTATATAGCCGCGACGCTCCTCGGCAGAGTCGCTCTCCTCGACGGTGTATGTGACGCTATCGCCTACGGTGATATTTGTAATCCACTCTACGTTGCTCTCTGCGCTAAGTGAGAGTCCCTTCTGCTTGTTCTCGATGGTGTAGGTAATCTCACCCTCGCCACCCTCGCTTTCAAACCACGTACTTAGTGGCGATGTAATCGTAATCTCAGGAGTGGCAGGAGTCTGGCGAGTAGCCTCTGTATCGCCACAAGCTATCGCAAATAGTGCACATACCAATAGTATAGTTAGTCGTTTCATTTTTATATCTGTTAGTTTTAACGTTTTAGGTAAAGCAAAGATATAAAATTTTCAGCTAAGTGAAAAGGTTTTGTCTTAAAAATAATAACTGGCAAATTATTTTCAAATAAACGATGTTAATTGTGTAAAATTTTTCGTACCTTCGCATAATAAAGCGAAAAATAAAGTATAAAGTTATGTCATATACAAAAATCGAACACTACGAGAAGGAGTATCTTGATCACCACCACGACAGCGCACTTAATGTGACTAAAGGCGTGGAGGATCAGCCTGTGGTAAATCCATATTTTGTGCGAAAAAAGCGCCGTCAGATGACAACCGACGAGTATGTCGAGGGTATCCTTGCGGGTAATATCACAATCCTTGCTCAGGCAATCACGCTTATCGAGAGTAATAACCCTACGCATTATGCTCAGGCTCAGGAGATTATCGAGCGTTGCTTGCCACATTCGGGTAAGTCTGTGCGTATCGGTATCACAGGCGTTCCAGGTGCTGGTAAGTCGAGCTTTATCGAGGCTGTGGGTAATATGGTTACATCCTATAATCATAAGTTGGCGGTGCTTGCTATCGACCCAAGCTCGGAGCGTAGCGGTGGCTCTATCCTTGGCGATAAGACACGTATGGAGAGCATCTGTCTAAACCCAAATATCTTTGTTCGCCCTTCACCTTCGGCTGGTTCGTTGGGTGGTGTAGCGCGTAAGACTCGCGAGACCATTGTCTTGTGCGAGGCTGCGGGCTTCGATGTGATATTTATCGAGACTGTGGGTGTGGGTCAGTCGGAGACTGCGGTGCACTCGATGGTCGATATGTTTATGATGCTTCAAATTTCGGGTGCTGGCGATGAATTGCAGGGTATCAAGCGTGGTATTATGGAGATGGCAGATATGATGGTTATTACAAAGGCTGATGGCGAGAATGTCAAGAAGGCGGAGCTTGCCAAGGCGCAGTATCAGGGTGCTTTGATGCTCTTCCCACTGCCTGACTCGGAGTGGCGACCAAAGGTCTATACCTGCTCTTCGTTAGAGGGTACAGGTCTCGAGGAGGTATGGCAGGGTGTGGAGCAGTATCTGCAACATATTGAGCTTAACGGCTACTTTATGGCGAACCGTAACCGCCAGAATAAGTATTGGATGTACGAGACTATCAACGAGACCCTTAAGTCGAGCTTCTACAATAATCCCGAAATCGAGTCGAAGTTGGCAGAGGTGGAGCAGCGAGTTTTGGATGCTAAGTTGTCCTCGTTTATTGCTGCTAAGGAGCTCTTGGATATCTATTTTAAGTAGTGTTTATCCTTTTGTTGTAATGATATTATGAGACGACTCTTTCTATTAACCGTTGTGTCGATGTTTGCATTTGTAGGTTTGGCAAATGCACAAGAATTGGAGCACTTTAACTTCAAGGGAATCCCCGTAACTGGCACTGTTGAGGAGTTTGGAAGGGCTCTTGAGAGTATCGGTTTTGTGGAGGATAAGAACGAGGAGGATGTCTATAGTGGAGTATTCCTCGGTAGGGATGTTGTTGTAGGTCTGCTTGGTGAGAAGGATGACCCTATAACCGATTTTGGAGTCTATATGCTGTCTGTCGACTCTTGGTCTGAGCTAAGGGCGGAGTTTGTCAGATGTATAGATATCTATTCCGAAAAGTTTGGTCAGCCATTAGTGCTTGAGACCTACTTTGATACCTATGTTGGCGACGACAATAGTTTGAAATTGCAGGCCGTACTGGATGATAATTGTGTATATGTAGCTGGTTGGATTTTACCTCAGGGTCAAATATCTATAAGCATATCCCCTGGCTATGAATATAGTATGGGTAGAGGCGCTGTCTTAGTGTCGTATACGGTTACTGCAAACAAAGAGGAGCTTAAACACTCTTATGTAGACGAAATATAGTGAGTATAAAATTAATCCAAAATGGTTAGGGCGCACCCAAAAGGATGCGCCCTAACTCATTACAGTGCTACTTGGCTCGATATCAGATGCCAATTATATAGCACAAAACCTGCGACTAATATCGCGCCACTGAGGCGATTAACACCTCCGCGAAGACCTATCGCGAGGGTTGCTACGGCTGCTATAATCATTACGGTATAGTCGATATGAGTGATGCCCGAGGATGTGAGGGGCGTAACCTGCGAGCTAAGACCGAGTATAAGCGTGATATTGAATATGTTAGAGCCGATGATGTTACCCAATGCCATATCGGTATTTCGCTTTACGGCAGCAGCAATCGAGGCAGCCAACTCTGGCAACGATGTGCCGCACGCAATAAGGGTCAACGAGATAAAGGCATCGTTTACACCAAACGACTTGGCGATAGTAACGGCATTATCCACAAAGAGGTCACAGCTAATAATAAGTAGGGTAAGACCACCCACAACCTTAGCTATTGCCACCCATATAGAGCCCTGCTCTGTGCACTCCTCCGCAGGTGTCGCCTGCTTTCTATCGCGCGAGAAGGAGTACCACATAAAAAAGGCGAAGAGCGAGAGTAGTAGTATGCCATCCAAGCGGCTAATAGAGGCAGCCGTGCCACTAAAGAAGTTCAGCGCAAGGAGGGTCAAGATGCCCGATACGCCTATGCAGAGCGGAATCTCGAACTTCAAATTCTTGCGCTCTATAGCCACTGGGAAGAATATAGCTGTTATACCCAAGATGCCCAAGATATTGAAGATATTTGAGCCCACGACATTGCCTATCGCCACATCGGCATTACCATTGACTGCGCCTAAGAAGCTAACTACCAACTCGGGCATAGATGTTCCCACACCCACGATAGCAGCGCCAATAACAAAATTTGAAACGTGGTACTTGCGAGCGATAGATACCGCCCCCGTAACCAAAAAGTCGGCACCAAAGACGATGCCCGCCAACGAGAGAATTAAGATTAGGTACTCCATTATTTATGAATTAGTTGTTTGATATCTGCTATATCGTAGCTGTAGAGCTCTGTGCAAGGGCAATACTCATGTGGCACGTACTCAAAGAGCTGTAGCGATGCGCGTTGAGCCTTGTGGCTAAAGTATATATCCAAGCGTAGAGCCTGACCCTCGCCCTCAGAGGCGCTGTTTATGCTCTTTGGATTAGATACTACAGCTGTTAGAAGTGCGCTCTTTTGTGCGCTGTCGAAGTATAGTTGCTCTCTGTAGTAGCGCTCCTTGCTAAGGCTGTCGCAGTAGTCGCTTTTAAGGATGCTGGCGAGGATTATACCTATGACTATTAGTGTGTAGCCAGCCATATTTGCACCTACATCCGAGGGTAGTATGGCGAGCGCAATGCCTGCGAAAATAAAGATTAGGGATGTGATAATATTCTTTGTAGAGCGAACTCTAATAAATCTCTGTTCCATAGTTGTAACGATTTATCATTTAGTTGTTTAAATTGTATAATATCTCCGTAAAATAGGGCGTGGTGACTCCTTCTCGGGTTGCGAGAATTGGAACGGGATATATGGCTAAATGATAAGTTTACCGAGCCTGATTAAGCGATGTTCGGGCTTGGTAAACGAGGTGTTTATGGTAGTGGATTTTTTGAAGATATGGTTTTCGATGCAGGTGTTTATAGCACGCCCCGCAGCGATAAACTCGAAGTTGTTTTTATGGGCGTTGCTTGTGCGCTTTGCAGTGCCCTGTATCTGTATTGTATGTGGCGCAGTGACTTGGTGTGAGAGTGATATCTCTCCACTCTGCATAGGACTCTCGATAAAGCTCTCGCAGAACTCTATCGCTACATCGTTATGTTCCACCTCAGCAATAGTGACCTTGCTATCGTTGGCATAACCAATCGCGGTTACAACAATAGCAAGAAGCAGGGTGAGATATTTAGCAATGCGCTTTACCATAACGTCTAAACACTGCGCAAATGTAATGCAAATTATTGTTATAACCAAGACAAATATCGCTAAGTTGCTATGTAGCCTACTTTAAATACGATAAGAGAGTGAATAAAAAGTGTATTTTGTCGTTCTTTGTTGATATAACAGCGCATCTACTTCCGCTAACGAATTATCTCAGCAATGGGCAGTACACCAAAGTACAGCCCATCGCCTCGAAATTCGCCGAGCGTTGTATCTGCACTATTCTCTCAACAAATACGCTTGCCCCGGGAATGCTCATTTACGCTAAGTAAACTCCGCTTTTTCGGGCTTCGCAAGCCTAAAACTACATCTTTTTATTCACTCTCTTAGGTTAAAAGGGGTTGACTAAGTTACTTTTTAGTCAACCCCTTTGCCAATTATACATTAAGGTGTGTTAGTCGCGAACGATAAAGGCTCTTTCGAGATCCTGCGAGATGTTGATTATAAAGTCACCCATTCGCTCAAGCTCGTTGACAATATCGATGTAGTAGACACTTGTTTGATAGTTCTTGCCACCATCCTCCAAGTCCTCAATCTCAGCATCACGGAGGTTGTTGCGTAGACTGTTGATACGCTCCTCGGCATTGTATGCGTTGCTGATCTCTGTGAGTGTCTGCTTGTGGGCAGCATCAAGATTCTCGAGCATTGCCTCGTATGCAGAGTCTACAGCCTCGACCATATCCATAAGTCGCTTAATGGTTGCCTGGTCAAAGCTCTTCTTGTGGATGTTACGACGCGATAGGATGCGGCTGATAGCCTCGCCCGAGTCGCCCAACGACTCCAACTCGCCGATAATCTTATACATAGCCTTAATCTTTACAGATGTAGCCTCGCTGATATCGCTTGCTGATACGGCATTTAGGAACGATGCAATCTCGAACTCTATCTTATCCGAAATCTCCTCGTATTTAACCAACTTCTTGCGTAGCTCCTCGAACTTCTCGGCGTTGGTCTCGGCGAGAGCCTGCTTGGTATATCCAAGACCGTTGCGCGATATCTTCGCAAAGTGTATAATCTCGTCGAAAGCCTGCTCGGTAGCGAGTTCAGGAGTAGCCAAAGGTCCTGCGGTGATATACTTTAGGCGGAATGCCTCGTTCTCCTGATTCTTTGGCGACTTGATAATCTTTACAACAGCCTTCTCGATAAAGCGCACAAACCAAATGAGGATAAGTGTGTTTATCGTGTTAAAGAGAGTATGTAGCATCGAGAGTCCGTAGAGCGCTGCAGTGCTACTTGATGTCGACTCTGGGTCTACGATAAAGCCCTCAGCTGCTGGGTTAGGGAGTCCGAATAGCTCAATAATATAACCTACAAGTGCGAGGAATGGACGGAATAGAATCAATGCCCAAATCACGCCGAATACATTAAATATAGTGTGCGACATTGCTGCTCGCTTAGCCTGGGTGTTACCCACCGATGCTGCAATGTTTGCAGTAATGGTAGTACCTATATTTTCACCTAATACCATTGCACACGCCATATTAAATGGTATCCAGCCCATACTTAGCATAATCAAGGTGATTGCCATTGTCGCTGACGACGACTGGAGTACCAGTGTAAGGATTGTACCGAATACTAAGAAGATAAGTACCGAGCCAAAGCCGTGGCTTGCCCAGCTCTTAACAAACTCAAGCACCTCAGGAGTTTGGTTAAGATCTGGCACCGACTCCTTCATAAACGAAAGACCGAGGAAGAGTAGCGAGAAACCTACTACAAGCTCGCCGATGTTCTGTCGCTGGTTCTTCTTAGAGTTTGAGCAGAGGAAGCCTACAGCCATAAGTGGAATGGCAAGGATAGAGATATCTGCCTTAAAGCCGAGCCATGCTACCAACCAAGCTGTTACGGTAGTACCGATGTTGGCTCCCATAATTACTCCAATAGCTTGAGCAAGGGTTAGAAGACCTGCATTTACAAAGCTTACCACCATTACCGTGGTTGCTGATGAGGACTGAATAAGCGATGTTACGCCCAAACCAGTCATAACGCCCTTGAAAGGGTTTGAGGTCATTGCTGTAAGGAAGCCGCGAAGCTTATCGCCTGCCGCCTTCTGAAGTCCAGAGCTCATAAGGTTCATACCGTAGAGGAACATACCCAAGGCTCCTAAGAGTGTGAAAATTTGTAAAATTCCCATTTATTAAATGTTTAAAATTATATTGTTTTCTTTTTTCGTTGAGGCAAATGTATAATAAAAAAATCGTACAGCAAAGCAAATTCCCGACGTTAGCGTAAATGTAACAGAAATGTCATATCTCTGTTTTCGGTTTGTAACAATTGATGGGTGTAGACCTGTATTGTGCGAGGTTAAATAGGGAATTTATGGATGGGGTGCTGAGGGAATTTGGTGTTGTGCGTCACCTTCTCTAAATCCACCACGCCAGAAACAACTCTAAAAAGGCATTGCCTTTTAACAAAGGCTAAATCCTAATTACTCATTACTAATTGAGAAAATTGAAATATTTTCTCTATCTTTGCCCCAAATTGTGCAAAATTTAAGGGTGCGATTTATACAATATTTATTAATATAAACCTAAAAGATGAAAAAACTATTTGGAATTATGGCTATGGGAGTTATCGGTTTAACTTCTTGTGGCACGACTGCAGCACCTGAGACAGCTGTAGTTGAGGGTGAGCAGCCTTGGATTGTCGATCGTTTCGACGATATCAAGGTTATTCGTTACGAGGTGCCAGGCTTCGAGAACCTTACATTGGAGGAGAAGGAGCTTATCTACTATCTTGGTGAGGCTGCAAAGTGCGGTCGTGATATCCTCTTCGATCAGAACTTTAAGTACAACCTCGCTGTGCGTCGCACATTGGAGGCTATCTACACTGCTTCGGAGGTGCGTGAGGGCGATGAGTTCGTAGCGTTCGAGAAGTATTTGAAGAAGGTGTGGTTTGCTAACGGTATCCACCACCACTACTCTAACGATAAGTTCACTCCAGAGTTTTCGGAGGCTTGGTTCCGTGAGCAGTTGGCGAAGTATATCAACGAGGAGAATCGTCAGATTGAGGATGACTTCCTTTGTCAGATTATCTTCGATCCTACACTCTACGCTTCACGCCTAAACCAGACTGCTGGTGTTGATGTTGTTACATCTTCTGCTAACAACTACTACGAGGGTGTTAACCAGAAGGAGGTTGAGGATTTCTATGCTAAGATGGTAGCAGCAGATGCTGGCAACCCAGAGCCTATCTCATACGGTCTTAACTCTAAACTTATGAAGGATGAGAATGGTGTTATCTATGAGAAGGTTTGGAAGGTAGGCGGTATGTACACCGAGGCTATCGAGCAGATTGTTTACTGGTTGGAGAAGGCTTGCACCGTAGCTAACCCTACACAGCGCGAGGTTCTCGAGGCTCTTATCAAGTACTACCACACTGGTGATTTGAAGGACTTTGACGATTACAGCGTTCTTTGGGTTAAGGATACTGAGTCAAACGTAGACGTTGTAAACGGCTTTATCGAGAACTATGGCGATCCACTCGGTCGCAAGTCATCTTGGGAGTCTGTAGTAAACTTCCGTGACGAGGAGGCTTGTCGTCGTACAGAGATTATGGCTGCCAACGCTCAGTGGTTCGAGGATAACGCTCCTATCAACCCAGCATACCGCAAGGAGGAGGTTAAGGGTGTATCTGCAAAGGTTATCACCGTTGCTATGCTTGGTGGCGACTGCTTCCCTGCAACAGCTATCGGTATCAACCTTCCTAACGCTGACTGGATTCGTAAGGAGCACGGCTCAAAGTCTGTAACTATCGATAACATCACATACGCATACGATAAGGCTGCTCAGGGCAACGGCTTTGCTGAGGAGTTTATCCTTCGCGAGGAGGACCGCGAGCGTGCTAAGCTTTATGGTAAGCTTGGTGACGACCTTCACACCGACCTTCACGAGTGCCTTGGTCACGGTTCTGGTCAGCTAGCTCCAGGTACTAAGGGTGATGAGCTTCGCACATACTCTTCAACTTTGGAGGAGGCTCGTGCCGACCTATTTGCACTCTACTACCTTGGTGATGAGAAGATGATTGAGATTGGTCTTATCCCAACTTTGGATGTCGCATGGTCACAGTATAGCGACTATATTATGAATGGTATGCAGACTCAGCTCTCTCGTATCGAGCCAGGTAAGAATGTTGAGGAGTCACACATGCGTAACCGTAAGCTTATCGCTGAGTGGTGCTACGAGAAGGGTAAGGCAGATAATGTTATCGAGATTGTTAAGCAGGATGGCAAGAGCTATGTTGTTGTAAACGACTTCGTAGCCCTTCGTAAGCTCTTCGGTGAGCTTCTTTACGAGGTGCAGCGCATCAAGTCTGAGGGCGACTACGAGGCTTGTAAGAAGCTTGTTGAGGACTATGCCGTAAAGGTTGATCCAGAGTTCCACGCTGAGGTTATCGCTCGTAACAAGGCTCTCAACATCGAGCCTTACGGAGGTTTTGTTAACCCAGAGTACGAGCTTGTTCACGATGCTGAGGGTAATATCGTAGATGTTAAGGTTACCTACCCAGCTAACTACGTAGAGCAGCATCTTAAGTATGGTAAGGAGTATTCGTTCCTTCCAACCTTGAACTAAAATTTCTTGTGATAAGGGGTCATCTGCGACCTCTCAATCATTGCCCCAAATGGGAAATACACTCAGTATGTCCCATCTGGGGCAATTTCTTTATCGAGGCCACATCTAACCCCTTCTCGCAAGAAATTGGGTTGTGGGGCTTAAGGCTTTTTATTTAAGACGAAAGAGACGAAAGAGACGGAAGAGAGGACAACGAAACTGAGTATAAAAAAAGCTCTCTGTTGTCTCTGTTGTCTCTGCTGTCTCTGCTGTCTCTGCTGTCTCAAAATTTCTGAGTATCCCATAATACCCACAAAGTCTCATCGAAAAAAAAATATCGCCAGCATCAGCCAGCGATATTTTCGTCACTACCTGATTTCACAATCAGTCGGTAGCCGATACCTCTTATTGATTGTATCTCTACATCTTTATCGGCGCTAAGGTAGTTGCGTAGGTGTGATACAAAGACATTTAGCGAGCGTAGGTTATAGTAGCTATCGTCGCCCCAAATCTCGGTTAGTAGCTCTCTAAACTCCACAATATCGCCATTGCGACGAGCGAGCATCGTGATAATAGCCGATTCGCGTGCCGTGATGCGGCGCGTGGCGCCATTGAGGGTTAGTGTCCATTGCTTACTATCGAGGCGGTAGTTGCCGATATTGAGTATCGTACCGCCATCGCCTTGCGGGTGGCGAGCAAGAAGTGCTGCTACGCGCGCAAGAAGCTCGTCTAACGAAAAGGGCTTACGTAGGTAGTCGTTGCCACCACGACGGAAGCCTTCAACTACATCTTCTGCACCGCTACGTGCAGAGAGAAATAGCACCTCGACACGGCTATTCATCTTGCGAATTGTCTCTACCATAGTTAAACCGTCCATCTGTGGCATCATAATATCGGCGATAATCAAGTCGGGATGGAGACTTTTAAAGGTTTCAATACCCTCAATGCCATTTGTTGCGAGCGTAACATCGTAACCCTCACTGCGCAGGGCGTCGCATAGTACGCGTCCAAGAGTAGCCTCGTCCTCTACAATAAGTATATGCTTATTTCCCATAGCGTGGTAGTTTTATCGTGAAACAAGCGCCTTTGCCAAGGGTAGATACAACATCGATGCTACCATTGTGGCGCGTAACGATGCTCTGTACATAGTATAGTCCTATACCGTATCCAGATGTTGAGTATTTATCTCCTGATACTACGCGGTAGAATTTGTCGAAGATTCGTCGTTGCTCGCTGTGTGCAATACCTATGCCGTGGTCCTTAATGCTGATATATGTATAACCACTCTTTGTAGTTGCTTCGATACTTACTGTAGGCGTGTCGGTGGAGTATTTTATTGCGTTGTCCACTAATGCCGATAAGGCACCCTCAAGGTAAAAGCTATCTCCTACTACGGCACAGTTCTCCTCTATATTAATATCCCATTGGATACTGTGTGAGGTATATTTTAGATCGAATGAAAGGCGGATGTGTTCTATAATAGTTGTTATGTCGCACTCCTCAATGCGTAGCTCAGCGGTTGCAAACTCCTCGGTTGAGGTGCGTAGAATCTCCTCGACCATACCGCTTAGGCGTTTAAGTTCTCCGAGTGATATATCGAGGTACTCGTTGCGAGTATCGGGCCGCTCTGCCAATGCTGGGAGTGTTCTTAGTGCCTCAATAGAGGTGTAGGCTGCGGCTATAGGGGTCTTTAGCTCGTGCGATATGTTGTGTGTTAGGTCTCTACGAATCTTATCTACCTCTTTAGCGCGAAATAGAGTGCGTAGAAGATATATAAGTGTGACGGTAAGAATTACTATGGAGAGCAGTTGTAGCAGTAGCATAATGCGCATACTTTGTAGTATGGCTGCACTCGGGTCGGTTACTGTAAGTCGTAGAATTAGGGGTGTTAGGTATTTGTCTACGGATAGTTCTTTCTGAGCCTTGAGGGAGCCTAATGACATTATTGTAATCGGCTCGGTGTCAGTTGTAGATAGTACTTCTACGCGGTACTCCGTGGCAAGGCCAGCTGTGCGCAAGCCTTCGCCTACTAAGGCATTAAAACGTGAGATATTACCGATGCTTATCGAGGTGTTGCCATTCATAGAGTTGGTGGCGTACTTCCACGCTGCCTCCTCCAAAACGCTGCATATTTGTTGCTTGTAGCTATCGCGCATATCGCGATAGGTGCGCACTGCCCACAAAGCCTCGACAGCGACTAATAGCACAAGCGAAAATATTGAGACGATTGATAATGTTCTAAAGTTTGACTCTTTCATAGCTCCTATTTCTATTACAAAGGTATGTAAAAAATCAACTCAATAACCCTGTGGCGATGTTATTTAACACTATTTAACAAAAGGTTTAACACTCTTTAACCTGAAAAATTAGGAGACTACACAAAAGTGCTACTATCTTTGCATTGTGAAACCAGATAAATAGCTATTTACAAAAGACCTATTGTAGAACTTAAAAACTTTGTGAGATTATGAAACGAATACTTATGCTTATTTTTGCTGTGGCTACAGCTATACCTGCATTGGCAGATAGTATGTCTATGGTGCAGAGACCGCTATGGGTAGTTGACGGCAGAGCAATATCAGAGGAGGAGATAAACAACTTGGATTCAGGGATTGTGTCGATAACGGTGCTAAATAGTAGCGAGGAGGTCGAGAAGTTCAAGCACTTGGGCGATGTGTCGAATGGCGTTGTTGTCATCGCTCTTGAGAAGAGTGAGGTGGACGAGGTGTTTTTAGTTGCCGATGTTATGCCATCATATATGGGAGGTGATCTAACCACCTTTAGAAGTTGGGTGATACAGAATCTTCGCTATCCAGAGGAGGCGTTGAAGAGTGGCTGGCAGGATAATGTTGTTGTGCAGTTCGTTGTTAACAGAGAGGGTTATATTGCGCACGATAGTATAAATGTGCTACAATCGACCTATCCCGTTTTGGCAGATGAGGTTAAGCGTGTTATTACTACTTCGGCACGTTGGACTCCGGGTATCCAGAATGGACATGCTGTGTCGGTGAGGATGACCCTCCCCGTAACCTTTATGATTCCTGGTCAAAAGCCTATTGAGAGTGCGGAGAGTGCAGAGGAGTCGGTAGATGAGGTTGTTGTTGTGGCGTTTGATGATGGTAATTTGCCGAAGACGGATAAGGCTCCACTATATATCGTAGATGGTGTGCCTGTTACTGCAGAGGAGGTTAATGATATCCCTGCCGAGAGTGTTAAGATGGTCGCACTGCTTACAGATGCGGAGGCCTTGGGTTACTACAAAGATTTTGGCGATATCTCAAATGGTGTGATGATTATACACAGATATACATACTCCGATGTCGCACCAGAACCTACGACGCAACCTAAATTTATGGGTGGTGATTGGTCGACTTTTAGAGAATGGTTTTATAGTAATCTCCGATATCCTGAGCAGTTGAAAGGTCAAAATCTTTCGGCACATCTTGTGGCTCAATTTGTTGTGAATGATAAGGGTTATATTGAGATTCAAGAGATTACAACGATAAAGGGTAGTGATAATCCGCTCTTTCGCGACGAGGTGGAGAGAGTCTTGCTCAGTTCTCCACAGTGGACACCAGGGTCGTCAGACGATGGCGAGGATGTCACTTGTATGGGTCTTATACCCGTAATATTTGGTGAGTTTATAGTAAATGAGGCTGAATAGCCTCATTTATTTTTTGTGTAAAAACTGAAAACTGTACTTTGCTACAGCAAAGTCGAGGCATTACGAAGTTTTGCCTCAAAAGTGAGGTGCGCTTTGCGCGAGTTTTAATATAATAAACACGCATCGCAGACACCTCACTTTCTAATTTATAAAAAGGCAAAGCCTTTTAACCATTACTAATTACTAATTACTCATTACTCATTACTAATTGCTAATTAGCCTATGGTGTGCATACGTACCGAGGCTTTGATAAGGGCGATGGCGCGGATGCGGCTTACCTCGACCTCCTTGTCGGCGTGGTGCTGGTTTTGGCTTACAAGGCGAATGTAGCCCTCGTGCTCCGACTTCTGTACGTACTTCACGGTGATATACTCCTCGCCATCCATATCGATAGAGAGTAGGTACATATCGCCCCAGAATACATCGCGTACGTCGTTAAGTTGCTTATATAGAATGATATCGCCACTCTTTAAGAGCGGATACATCGAGTCGCCAACAACATAGATTGCGCCGTCACACTTTGGGAGGTTTGGAATGTGGATGTGGTTGATAGGCTCGATATTAGCATCGTTCGAGAACAAAGGCACAAGACCCGCGGTGCCCTCCATAGAGTATAGAGGCACGCTCTGCAACGGAAGTGACTTATCGGTGCGGTGGCTATAAGCGGTCAAATTTGGCTCGGCGTTAAACATTTTACCTGTGCCACTCTCCAACCACTCGGTGTTAACATTAAAATCTTGAACAAGGATATTTTTGTTTCTATTCGATAGTCCAGCCTTGCCAGTCTCAATCATTGATAGTGCTGCTTTGCCTACGCCAAGTCGCTGAGCTAATTGCTCTTGTGTCATATTCAACTGCTTGCGCATAAGTCGAAGTCGAGTTCCGATGGTCTCCATATAAGAAAATATTATATTAAAATTTTGTACAAAACTATTGACAAAACAAATATTTGAACGTATATTTGCACCACAAAGTTAAGGATTTTGTTTCAAAAATCCAAACATATCAAATACAATCTCTTAATTATTTTACGGTTATGTACGAAATTTCAAGTTCTATCTATCTTGAGATAGCGGAGCGTCTGGCTGATGCTGTGCGCTCAAAGAGTTTCTTCTCAGGAGTTGTTACTCTCTACGATGAGGATGTGGAGTGTCGATTGTGTTGCACGCTGATAATCTCGCGCAGCAAAGAAAATGAGCCGAGTGGTGCCGAGCGTATCACGTCAATTGTACCCGTGTGGTGGGAGTTAAAGACTGCGATTGGTGGCGAGAGCATCTGCAATGACTTCTCGTTTAAGACAATGTTAACCTATCTCTTTTAGCCTATGGAGAAGTCTAATAATATATCGTTTAAGGAGTTTGCCAAGAGGGTCTATCCCTTTTTGGAGCTAACGCAGTTTCACGATAGCTACTACTCCGTGTTGGAGGCATACGCCGAGGGGCGTATTTCAAAGTTGATAGTATCTGTTCCACCGCAGCATGGCAAGAGTATGGGTGCTACGACCTTGCTTCCAGCCTATATGCTTGGTATTGACCCTGATATGCGTATAGCTATCGCCTCCTATTCGGGTACGTTGGCATCGAAGTTCAATCGTCGTGTTCAGCGTATATTGGATTCTAAGGAGTATGCCGAACTCTTCCCCGAGACAACGATTAAGCAGGGCACAAAGCCTCTTGGCTACATCCGCACCTCCGACGAGGTGGAGATTATCGGTCACAAGGGCGAGCTTATAAGCGTTGGTCGTGAGGGTGCGCTAACGGGAAATAGAGTTGACTGTTTTATCTTAGATGACCTCTATAAAGATGCTATGGAGGCGCAGTCGCCCGTGGTGAGGGAGAACTGTTGGGAGTGGTACACCTCGGTGGTGCGTACACGTATGCACAATGCCTCGCGCGAATTAATCGTCTTTACTCGCTGGCACGAGGAGGATCTTATCGGCACGCTACTTCGCAATGAGCCATATCGTGAGTTGCACTCCTTAGCGGATATTGATGCAGCAGACCGTGATGAGTGGTTAGTGCTAAACTATGAGGCGCTGAAGTCCTCGCCACCTACGGAGCTCGACCCACGCCGCGATGGTGAGGCTCTATGGCCCGAGCAGCAGAGTGCCGAACTGCTCCTCTCGAAGCGTAGGCTCGACCCCGTGCGCTTCGAGGCGATGTATCAAGGTCACCCATCCTCACGCGAAGGACTACTCTATGGTAATAACTTCCGTGAGTATGATGTGCTGCCACGCGATATCGTCACTTCGGCTTGCTATACCGATACGGCAGATGCGGGCGATGACTACCTCTGCTCAGTGGCGTACTCGGTTGATACTGACGGTGTTATATATGTTACCGATGTAGTCTATTCCAAAGAGTCGATGGAGTATACGGAGAGCCTTGTAGCGGCGATGCTGTCGAAGGCTAAGACGCGCCAGGTCTATGTCGAGAGTAATAATGGTGGTCGTGGTTTTGCCCGTGCTCTCCAGCGACTTTTGCCGAAGGTGCGTGTGGAGTGGTTTCATCAAAGCGGAAATAAGGAGGCGCGAATATTATCGAACTCAGCAACAGTGCTCCATAATCTTCGTATGCCCAAGGATTGGCATCTACGCTGGCCTGAGTTCTACACCCATCTTACGACCTATCGTCGTCTCTTTCGCGCCAATCGCCACGATGACGCGCCCGATGCTCTGACTGGAATTGTGGAGCGCGAGGTTACAGATTCCTCGAGCGGAAGGTGGCAAAAATTGAGATTTTTATGATTTTTATTGATTTTTTTTGTCCATTAAAGCGTCAATATCGTTTTTTTGTATATATTTGCGAGCAATATATACTTTAAGTATATAGTTTGTAGATTTTTTGTGCGCTATTGAGTGCTGTGGAGTAGGGTTTGAGACCCTGATTTTATGGTGTTTGAGGCGTATGGGGTTTATTAACTACTAATACTTTTTGCTTAATGGTGAACTCAAATTACATTATCGAGATCACGAATGTAACAAAGAACTTTCCTGATAAGGTAGTTCTCGATAATGTCAGTTTGTCTGTAAGGAAGGGTGAGTTCCTTACAATTCTTGGTCCTTCGGGATGTGGTAAGACTACGCTATTGCGTCTTTTAGCGGGTTTCAATTCAGCGACGAGCGGTGAGATTCTAATTGGTGGAGAGGTTATGACGGGTGTGCCTCCGCATTTGCGCCCCGTGAATACCGTCTTCCAGCGCTATGCCCTCTTCCCAAACTACAATGTGTACGATAATATCGCCTTCGGTTTGAAGTTGCAGAAAGTCGATAAGCAGGAGATTGAGACGCGCGTGAAGCGAGCTTTGAAGATGGTGGGTATGACCGACTACGAGCACCGCGATGTGATGTCGCTATCGGGTGGTCAGCAGCAGCGTGTGGCTATTGCACGTGCTATTGTGAACCGTCCTCAGGTGTTGCTTCTTGATGAGCCTTTGGCAGCGCTCGATTTGAAGATGCGAAAGGATATGCAGATGGAGCTTAAGGAGATGCACCGCGACTTAGGTATCACCTTCGTCTACGTAACTCACGACCAGGAGGAGGCGCTAACGCTGTCTGATACTATCGTTGTTATGAACGAGGGTAAGATTCAGCAGATTGGTACTCCAACCGATATCTATAACGAGCCATGCAACGCCTTTGTTGCCGATTTTATTGGTGAGAGTAACATCCTAAATGCTACTATGGTGCGCGACCGTTTGGTGCGCTTTATGGATAAGGATTTTGAGTGTATCGACGAGGGCTTTGGTGAGAATACTCCAGTGGATGTTGTAGTGCGTCCAGAGGATGTCTATATCATCCGCAATGCTGATGCTGCTATGTTCCACGGCGTAGTGCGTTCATGTACCTTCAAGGGTGTTCACTATGAGATGTTTGTGGATACTCCAGATGGCTACGAGATTATGATTCAGGACTATAACGCCTTCGAGCCAGGTACTGAGGTGGGTATGATGATTAAGCCTGCCGATATCCACGTTATGCGTAAGGAGCGTACCGAGAACCATATCGAGGGTACTATGGTCGATGCTACTCACGTTGAGATTCTTGGCGAGCAGTTCGAGTGCGATGCCCAGGAGGGTATTGCAGCAGGAGATAAGGTCGATGTCATCTTCGACTTCTCAGCTGTAGAGCTTACCGACGACCCAGACGATGGTATCTCTTGGGGTACGATCCGCTTTATATTGTACAAGGGCGACCGCTACCACCTTACAGTCCGCACCGACGAGGGTGTGAATATCTACGTAGATACCCACGATGTATGGGAGGACTTGGACGAGGTAGGTATCAAGATTTCGCCTAAGGCGTTGCGCATATCAAAGCTTTAATGCGTGGTGTAAAATGAAGAAATTGGTAAAGTTTTTCTCTCGCAGGCGTAGTTGGAGTTTGCCATATATTCTGTTTATGGCAGTCTTCGTTGTGATGCCTTTGGTGCTGATTATGATCTACGCCTTCCAGTCGAAGGATGGTAGCTTCTCGATGGAGAACTTCCAGCGTTTTGTCAACCAGCCAGAGGCGGCAAATACCTTTATCTATTCGATAGGTATTGCGCTGATAACAACCATAATATGCCTTGTATTGGGCTATCCTGCGGCATATATTCTGTCGCGTATGAAGCTCTCTACAGCTCGCCTTGTGGTGATGCTATTTATCCTCCCTATGTGGATAAATGTGCTTGTAAGAACATTGGCGACTGTGGCGTTGTTCGACTTTTTGAGTCTACCTTTGGGTGAGGGTGCGTTGATCTTTGGTATGGTGTATAACTTCTTGCCATTTATGATCTACCCAATCTACAATGTGCTACAGAAGATGGACGGCTCGCTTATTGAGGCAGCGGAGGATCTTGGTGCTACACCACGTCAGGTCTTCACGCGTGTGGTTTTCCCTCTCTCTGTGCCAGGTATTGTGAGTGGTATTATGATGGTCTTTATGCCAACCATATCGACCTTCGCTATCTCGGAGTTGCTCACTATGAACAATATTAAGCTCTTCGGTACCACCATTCAGGAGAATATCAATAATGGTATGTGGCACTATGGTGCAGCGTTGTCGCTCATTATGTTGATAATCATCGGTATAACATCGCTATTCACCGACTCATCGGAGGATGGCGCTAATGAAGGACTTATCTAATGAAGAGGGTATTATCATCGGGTTATCTTGTGTTGCTATTGGTGATGCTATATGCTCCAATAGTTATTATCGCGGTATTCTCGTTCACCGAGTCTAAGGTGTTGGGTAACTGGACAGGTTTCTCTACCGAGTTGTACACGTCGCTATTCACTGGTGGTGTTAACAACTCGTTGATCGAGGCTATAAAGAATACATTTCTTATCGCCTTGGTAGCAGCCTCTGTCTCTACGTTGCTTGGTACGGTTGCAGCTATCGGTATCAATGACCTTCGCTATAGAAAGCGTCGTGTGGTTAACTTTGTGAACAATATTCCAATTCTTAACCCAGATATCATCACCGGTATCTCGCTCTTCTTACTCTTTATATCGTTGGGTATTACTCAGGGTTATACAACGGTTATTCTTGCCCATATCACCTTCTGTACCCCATACGTGGTATTGAGCGTCTTGCCACGCCTTACGCAGATGAATCCTAACATCTATGAGGCAGCGCTTGACCTTGGAGCGACACCTCTGCAGGCGATACGTCGCGTAATCCTACCGGAGATTCGTCCAGGTATGATTTCGGGCTTTATCCTTGCTTTTACGCTCTCTATCGACGACTTTGCTGTTACTATCTTTACCAACGGTACTAATGGTCTTGAGACCCTCTCTACGTACATCTACGCTGATGCTCGTAAGGGTGGTCTAACCCCAGAGCTTCGTGCCTTGTCAACCATTATCTTGGTTGTGGTGTTGGTATTGTTGATTGTTGTAAACCTTCGCGCTCGTCGTCAGGCGAAGTTGGCGGAGCAGGTGACACTTAATAAATAATTGAGCTAATGAAGAGACTCTTATATAGCTTTCTATCGCTCCTAATAGTGGCAACGGTCGCTGTGTCGTGTAATAGCGACGAGCAGCGTATGCAGACCCTAAAGGTATATAACTGGGGCGATTATATCGACGAGGACTTGCTTGCGGAGTTCGAAGAGTGGTACTTCGAGCAGACTGGCGAGGAGGTGGAGATTATCTACCAGACCTTCGATATCAACGAGGTTATGCTCGCAAAGATCGAGAATGGTGAGGCAGACTTCGACGTGGTGTGCCCTTCGGAGTATATCATCGAGCGTATGATGCGTAAAAATATGCTTTATCCTATTCTCACTCCAGAGTTCGTTGAGGAGATTAATGCTCGCGATATCAACTACTTTGATTGCGTATCGCCATATATCAAGGAGCAGTTCGCGCTATTGGAGGCTCCTGAAGGTGTGAATCCTAACGACTACTCTGTGGGTTATATGTGGGGTACTACGGGTATCCTATATAATAAGCGCTATGTTACCGAGGAGGAGGCATCCTCTTGGGCATTGATGTTCGACGAGCGCTTGGAGGATAAGATCTTCGTAAAGGATGCCTTCCGCGATGTGTACTCACCAATCCTTATCTACGCAAAGACCCTTGCGGGCAGAGCTAATGGCACTTTGGCTGAGGACGAGTACTTGGATATCGATACTATCCACGAGCTTATGTACGACTCATCGGACGAGTCTATCGCCTTAGTTGAGGAGTACTTGAAGCGTATGAAGGAGCTTGTAGCAGGCTGGGAAGCTGACTTCGGTAAGGAGATGATGACGCAGGAGAAGGCGTGGATCAACCTTATGTGGAGTGGTGATGCCGTATGGGCTATCGACGAGGCTTCGTCGGTAGATGTGGAGCTTGGCTACGCAGTACCTAAGGAGGGTAGTGTTGTCTGGTTTGACGGCTGGGTTATCCCTAAGTACGCCCGCAATCTACGCGCGGCACGCTACTTCATCGACTATATGTGTATGCCTGAGAATGCTATTCGCAATATGGATGCTACGGGCTATGTTAGTGTTGTGGCTACCCAGGAGGTCTTCGATAACTTGGAGGAGTTGTGCTACGCTGAGCCTCAGGAGTGCGACCTTAGCTACCTCTTTGTGGATGCCGAGGGCAATCCTCTCGAGGGTTCTGAGTGCGTTGTGGCAGATCCTGTGTTGTACCCAGATAAGAGCGTTATCGACCGTTGTGGTGTTATGCATGACTCGGGCGATAGAACAGATAAGATGCTTGAGATGTGGTCGCGTGTTAAGGGTGACAACCTCTCTACAGGTATGCTTGTAGGTATCATTCTATTCTTCGGACTCCTCCTTGTGTGGGGTGTATGGCGTAAGGTTGATGGCTATCGCCGTGAGCAGAAACTTAAGAAGCGTCGTCACCACAAGGCTAAGACTAAGTAACCTATTTCATTAACAGCTATAATAACCTAAAACTCAATGACAAGAAAGTTTACTCTATTTCTTGCCTCAATGCTTATTGCATTTACAGCTGAGGCTACTATGCCAATGATTGGCACCGCAACCACTGACGAGCAGCCTGCAACCCTTGCGTCGGAGGAGACTTCGGAGGAGAGCGACGATGAGGGCTTTTGGTATGGCGGATCGTTTGATTTGGCATCGAACTACATCTGGCGCGGTTTCGACCAGTCTTATCGTGGTGGTAATCGTAATATGTTCGACCCATCACTTCAGCCAGGTTTCTCGTTTGGCTATGGTAAGTTTTATATCGACCTTTGGGCTAACCACTCGCTTATAAGCAAGTACAACGAGTTCGATGTATTCCTTGGCTACGAGCATGAGAACCTTACTGTAACCCTCTACGATGTGCTTTGGGGTGTATGTGGTGAGATGGAGACTATGAACCCATTGAAGGGTGATAACCATAGCCTTACAGCTACTATCGACTATACCTTCTTCGATCGTCTTCGCCTACACTGGGCAACAACCCTTATCCACGCAGGCGATAAACTACCTAACGGCAAGCAGGCATTTTCATCATACTTCGAGGCAGCCTATACTCACCCAGTATGCGACCTCTTCGACCTCGAGCTAACTGCAGGTGCATCACCTTGGACTGGTCCTTTCTGGTCTTTCGAGCGTGAGGGTGACGGCTACGCCGATACCACTCCTACTGGCTTTAATGTTACAAATCTAAGCCTTATGGCACTCAAGGAGTTCGAGTTTGGCGACTACACAATGCCTGTCAAGGCTGGTTATATCTATAACCCAACCACAGAGTTTAGTTTTATACTACTCCAAACGGGCATCGCCTTTTAATTTCTTGTGATAAGGGGTCATAATTTCTTGTGATAAGGGGTCATCTTCGACTCTTCAGTCAAACTGGCGAATGGGAAATACGCTTAGTATGTCCCATCCGCCAGTTTTCGTGTCAGAGCCAAATCTAACCCCTTCTGACAAGAAATTTGGTTGTGCTGCCCTGTATGTCTGTGTCTGTTTCGCTTTTGCAAGCGACAGCTACGCTGAAAGGGCAACAGGGGCAGAAGCGGCAGAAAGGGTTTTACTAATTCCCCCTTTGGCCCCTCAGGCCTCTTAGGCCCCTTAACTCCCCTTCAGGCCCTTTTATAGATCCGCGCGAAGCGCACCACACTTTTGAGGCAAAACTTCGTAATGCCTCGACTTTGCTACGGCTCGGCAAAACAAGTAAACTTGTTTTAATCGCAAAGTCCACTTTTCACTTTTCAGTTTAATATGCGTCGCAGACACCTCACTTTTCACCTTTCACCTTTCACTTTTCAGTTTGTTTATCGTCCCAAGCGGATAGTATGTTGTGCCGTAGCCCGACCAGATGCCTAAGCCGTCGTCGGAGATATTAGTTGGTAGGTTGGATGTAGAAGGGAATATTGGGTTTATGCTATTGATAAAGTTATCCTCCCACTTACGCCAGTAGGTGTAGCTGAAGTCGCTCAGGGTGTTTACTCTTAGGGTTACCCTCTCCTCGCCACTAAAGAGTGTATTATACTCCTTGCGGATAAGCTTATCCGTGGGGCGGTTGATAACAATCTCGCGCTCGCTATCCGACGGACCGTATGTGCCAAGCAGTGTTGGAGCGAAGTACTGGCTACCATTAATTGAGCAGTCGATACTGCAAGGGTATGGTGTTGCTGGTAGCGTTGCGCGGATGCTATACATATCCTCTCCCTCCGTAACGACTCTGATATTTTGAAGCTCTATGGCGGGTAGTATCGTGCACTCCGAGCGCCAGCTACGACCGCTATACTCTATCTCTATGGTGTAGCTCTCGCCCACCTCGCCTTTTATAGAGTAGCCTGTATATATAAATTCGGTGGGGTAGTCCGAGTTTGAACGACTTGTGAGCACTTCGCGATTATCACCTTGTATTATAGAGACCTTTGCTGCCCATATAGCCATTTTGCGATATGTGTCCTTGTCGTATGAACTCTCGTATGGGATGCACTGTGAGAGCATAACAACAGCACCACGTCCCTGCTCGATGCGACCATCCACAACAAGGCGGTAGCGGAAGCTGTCATCAACCTCCTGTTCTCTAATGCAGCCCATTAGAGCAAACAGCGATACTATGAGTAGTGCGTAGCGTCTCATATCTTAGAACTTAAATATCCAACTTATCGAGGGCATAATGGTATAAATGATGTGTTCGTACTCCTTGATATGTATTGTCTTTTTCTCGTCGATGCTCACATCCCACGATATCATAATCGGGTTTTTGTGGGCATAGACATTGTATATCGATAGGTTTATACCGCTATGCTTATCCTTTGAGCGCTTAAACCAGTATGTTGCCGAGAGGTCTAAGTGGTGCAGCGCTGGGAGCTTGCCTCCGTTATACGAGCCATACTGCTTTAGGAAGTTATTACCCGCGATGAAGATGCCCTTGGTGGCGGTATATGGCGCACCTGTGGCGTATACAAAGGTCGTTGCAAGACTCCATCGTGGCGAAGGTCGCCACGAGGCGAGCAACGAGAGGTTGTGCCTGCGGTCGGAGTGCGCAGGGTAGGGGTTGCCTCCGTTTATATCATCAAACTGGCGCAACGAGCGCGAAAGGGTATAGTTTAGCTGTATGTCGTAAGTTGTGGTGGTGTAGCCGATATTGCTCTCTACGCCATACGATTCGCCTCTGCCAGAGTATAGGTGCGTGGTATAGCTGTTTTCGCCCGTAAGCACCTCAAATACAGAGGTGTCGTACTCTATGGCGTTAGCCATATATCGGTAGTATAGCTCTACGCTGTAGCGTAAGTTGTTTTTGCTGTCGCTTATGCCCAACGAGAAGTTATGCGATAGCTGTGGTGGAGTCTTTGAGGAGCTACTAACGTAGAAATCCGTTGCAAAGGACATATTAGATTGTGGTGCAAGGAGTAGATATTGCACCATCATATCGTAGTTCGCCCAGGCGCGCATCGTAGCGGTTATAGGCGCTGATATCGAGATGCGAGGCTCGGGGTAGCACCATAGGCGGTCGTTCTTATAGATAGATAGTCGAACGCCAGTGTTTAGGTCGATATCGTTTAATGTGCGATAGTTGGCATTTGCAAATATCGCAGCCTCGTGTGTTAGCTCGAGTGGGGCTGTGCTACTACTCTCCTCGCCCTCGGCAACAATATATTGAGGTCGCACACGACGATATTCGTAGTTTATACCCGTGGTGAGGTTTATAGCATTGAGGTCTATGGTTGTGAGGTTTGATGCTCCGTAGCTCTCCACGCCGGCGCTCACGCCATAGCGATTGCTTGTAACGGAAACATCCAAGAAGTTGTCGTAGATGGAGCTGTAGAGCGTGTTACGCATCGTTATTCGCTTGCCAATTGCGCTCTCCAAGGTTATATTTCCAAGTCCGTTCCAAAGGTTAAGGTTGCCGTCACTGCTGTATGACTGCACCAAGGCCTTGGTTTTATCGCTGTTGAAGTGGGTATTTATCATTAGGCGACCCACCTTGCCGAGTTCGCCTACAATGCCTACGCCATAGTCGCCAAAGTCGTACTGCATCGTCGCGTTATCTACGGGTATAAGGTTGGTAATCCACGAAGTGTATGAGTGACGTGCCGAGAGGTAGAGACCAAAGCTGTCGGCAATAGGTATCTGCATTGCAGCATCCGACTCAATAATGCCTATGTTGCCCTCCATAGTGTACTTCTCGGGAAGATAGGCGTGGGTGCGGATATCTGTTACCGAGGCTGTTGATGAGCCGTATGATGCTGGGATGCCCGATTTGTAGAGCGTAAGACCACTAAGGTGCGCAGGGTTGAGTACGGAGAAGAGTCCAAGTAGATGAGATGGAGAGTAGAGTGGAACACCATTTATAAGGATGCGGCTCTGACCGCTGTCGCCACCACGCACATATAGCGAGGTGTTGCCCTCCTGTGTTGCCACTACACCTGGGGTGTATTGCAGTAGTTTGACAATGTCGACCGCTCCCGCAAAGCGAGGCATATCCTGCAAGGCGCCCATATTTATCGAGATATTTCCGCTCTTATCGGGTGCCGACATCACCTGCTGACGTGCCGACACAACAATATCATCGACGCTGTAGTGTAGCGTGATGCTATCCTGCTGGGCGTAGCCACGAAGGGCTAAGAAAAGCAATGGAATTAGTAGTATCGGCCTAAGTTTCATATAATAAAATAGGGCGAGCCCTCGGTGAAGGACTCGCCCAATGCGTTATGGAAGATTACTCACCAAACTTCTCTGAGATTTGCTCGAATAGGTCCTCGAAATCCTCCATTGTGAAGAACTGCTCCAAAGAGAACTTGCTACCGTCAGGGAATATAAGGATAGGCTCGCAGCCAGCTGAGATGACTTCACAGTCATACTCTTCGTCGTAACTGTGGTTGTAGAAACCCTGCCACTTGATGTCGGCAATCCTCTCATCAGTATCGTTGTATACAGCGATGATATCGAAATACTTGTTCATAATAGCTGCTAACGCATTGTAATAAGTAGTATCATCGTTACTGCTGTCGTATAACTTCTCCTCCTCCTCTAACATCTTCTGAATATCGCTACAGCTACCGATAATTGATAGAGTGAGGACATCGTAGCGGAACTGTGCAGAAGTAACATTATTGTTGAAGTACTCCTCAGGGTCATAACCTGTCTCTACGTAGCCATCGCCATAGTCGTACTCAGCAAGCCAATTGTCAGGATTTGTAAAGCCGTTGATGTAGAACTCGCTTGTAGCAGATATAAGATTCTTTGCGTTCTTATTCAATGTGGTGTTGTGGTTAAGCTTCTGGCTGTCTGCATTTACCTCGGTAACAACCTCATAGCCACCATAGATCTTAATGGTAAGCTTAGGTGCAAATGTGTAGTTGTCGATAACCTTTGGCTCAACGTTGATGTTAAGATGCTCAACGTTGTCAATCTTTAGAGAGACATTGATGTATGAAGGAACCTCCACGATATACTCCACGTCCTCCTCCTCGAAATAGTATGTATATCTGCCATCGTTCTCGCCCCAAGTGAATGTAGCTACAGCATTGTCCCAAGCAACCTCTACAACGCCTGTGCGGCCCAACTCCTCGTATGAAGGCTCGCCACTCTCATCAAAAATAAAACGGTAGCCCTCAACCTCAATTGCGCCATCGTTAGCATCGATTATGAACTGCTCTGATGCACGTGTAATAGCCGATGTAAGTGCGCTTACTGAGCCAGACTTAAGAGCCTGTGTTACCTCTGAAGTCACTCCTGAATCTCCCCTTTCGTCCTCCTCCTCAAAAGGTAGATAGCTTGCCAAAGAGGCTAACGACTCGGTAAGAGTGTTGAAATCTGCAGGGTTGAACTCATCAACTAACTGCATAGCAATACTCTCCAACTTCTGCTTATGCTCATCTGGAGTAAGCTCAGATGGTGCTGGACCTGGAGGGTTTGGATTTGGACCTGGGTCCTCCTCATTTGTGTGTGTACAAGCGCTGAATGTAGCAAGCGACATAGCACATAGCGCCAAAAGTGTAAATGATCGTTTCATAGGTGTATAGTTTTATTGGTTAATGATCTGTTACAAAGTTAGAAAATTAAATGTAAAAAAACAAATTATATTATTATTATTATTATTATTATTATTATTATTATTATTCGGCATATTAATGCAAAAGTTTAATAATATGCATTACTCCGCATCAAAAAATCGCTCGTCGAAGTTTACTAAGTAGACCTTTTCGGTTGCACGCGTAATGGCGGTGTAGAGCCAGCGAAGCATATCCTTCGAGATAGGCTCGTCGCCAAAGAGACAGCGGTCGATAAAGACCACGCTCCACTGTCCGCCCTGAGCCTTATGGCAGGTGACGGCGTATGCGAACTTTACCTGCATAGCATTGAAGTAGGCGTTCTCGCGTATCTCTCTGTATCTCTTGCTCTTAGCCTTGATATCTAAGTAATCTTTCTCCACCTCAAGGAATAGCTCTTTGCTCTGCTCGCGGGTGAGCGATGGCGACTCCGAGCTAAGCGTGTCGAGCATAACTTTCGCATCCATTTGGTAGTCGTCGTAGTCGGGAAATTGGAGTGTGGCATCGATAAATCTAAAGCCGTAGAACTCCTCGAAACGGCGTATGCGCTTAAGGCGTACCACATCGCCATTTGCTACGAACGACATTGGCGACTCCTTGTCGTGCTCGGCATAGTGGTAGTTGTTCTTCACAATCATCAGCGTATCGCCACTCTCGATCTCCTCCTCTGCCGAAAGGTTGTATCGGCGAATCCCCTCGTTGTATCTATTTGCTCGCTTGTTGGAGCGGGTTATAACAATGGTCTCGTCACGACCATACTTGTCGTAACACTCTTGCAAGGTCTCCAATAGTTCGCCACCGTTGATGCTCTTAAAGTCGGGATAGGAGCAGTCGAAGTGGGGTATCTCGTGGATACGATTTTCGAGCATACAGCGTATCATCGTAGCGTTGAAAAGGATGCCCGAGTCGGTAGTTTGGCGCACTACCTCGTCCATAGTGCCGTACTCCACATCGCCATAGTGCGCGAGCGATATAGGGTCTAACGCAGGACTTATATCGCTACCCACGGGAGGTAGCTGAGCATCGTCGCCCACAAGCATCAATCTGCACTCCTTGCCCGAGCGCACATATTGTATAAGGTCGTCGAGAAGGTCGCCAGAACCAAATACCGTGCCCTCGGAAGAGGCGGTGGATAGCATCGACGCCTCGTCGACAATAAATACAGCCCCCTTCTCCCTGTTGTAGTCCAACGAGAACTTCGACTCGAAGTCGGTCATGCTTCGCTCGCGGTAGATGCGCTTGTGTATGGTGAAGGCCTCGGCATTGGCGTAGTGTGATAGTACCTTCGCAGCACGACCCGTAGGTGCAAGTAATATAGTCTTGATACCCAGTTCTTTAATGGCGGCAACAAGGGCTGCGATAATGGTCGTCTTGCCCGTTCCGGCGTAGCCATTGAGCAGGAAGAGGCGACGGTAATCATCATCGGCGAGCCAAAAAGAGAGTTTTTCTATTATTTTTTTTTGGCTAAATGTTGCGTCAACCGATAATTTTGCGTAAATTTGATGCGAAATATGTGTGCTAAGCATAAAGCCTCATATTTTGTTAAACTTAAATTGACGATACAAACTTAATAATAAATAACTAAAATGAAAAAAACAGGTCTTACTTTATTGCTTGTAGCGATTGTGTGCGGTCTACTCTTCTGGATTTGGAGTATGCTATCAACTCCTATTCACTTCCAGAGCCACTTTGAGGAGCGTAGCAAGGCGGTGATCGAGAAGGAGGAGTACATTATCAAGTTGGTGCAGGGTTACCGCGACTCTAATCCTAACAAGAAGTTCACCACAAACTGGGATGAGCTTATCGACTTTGCTCTAAATGGTACTATGGAGTATCGTAGCCAGATTTATGATGAGAACAACCTTAAGAATGCTGAGATCTTGGCAGAGTTGCGTAAGGATAAGAATTGGAAGAACGAGCGTATTACACGTATCCCTGCTCGTGATACCCTCTTCGATGACGACTTCGGCGTATGCCGTTTGAGCGAGGAGCAGATTCGCAACTTGCGCTATATCCCATTTACTAACAATACAGTTGAGTTCTATCTCGATACTGCAACTTACGAGGTTGGTAGCTACCGCACTCACCTTATCCGTTGCCACGCACCATACGTGAAGTTTATCGATACAGAGACTTACAACCAGTGGTTCTGGAACGAGCTTAACGATCAGTTCAACTACTTCATCAACCACCAGGAGGCTAACGAGGATCTTAAGAAGATGAAGGCTGACGGTCTTAAGGCAACTGTTGAGCGCGAGCCTAAGTTTATGATTGGCGATGCTCACCCTATCCCAATGGATATTGAGTTCTTCGGTATCTCATTTGGTAGCCTTGAGGAGCCTACTAACGAGGCTGGTAGCTGGGGCGGTTCTGCAGAGTAAGTTATGGCTTGCAATATGCTAAATAATGTGTCCATCCGCCTTATGTCGGGTGGACACGCTTTTTCTAAGAACGATATCGAGGCTATCAAGAACGCTGGCCCAAATGCTGTCGTGGAGTTTGTAACCCATAAGACGGTGTTGCGTCCAGAGGCGGGCTTCGATGTGGCTAATGCTAAGGATGACCTTGAGGCTACGGGATATGCTGTGGCAGAGAACGAGGTTGTGGTAAGTAGCGCTGCTGTGAATGGTAGGGTAGCGGTTATGGCTGTGAGTGCTGTGTGTGTTGAGGCTATCAAGGCTCTTGATTCCAAGGTGTGCTACACCTCGCCTCTGTTATGTGGCGACGATATCCTCGAGGGCTCGCAGATAGCCCTTTATAACAATGTGCTATATGTCTCGGTATTTAATAATGGCTTGCACTTTGCCGAGGCAATAGCGGTGGAGAGCGATGCTGATATACTCTACTATCTCGAGAGTGTGCATCGTGTATATGGTATATATAATATGTACGCGCGCGCGTTAGGCGATGTAGAGCGCTTAAATAGAGTGTGCCGTAGATGTTTTAAGATGAAGCTCTAATATGCGTATAATTAGTGGTAAATATCGTGGACGTACAATTGTGCCACCTCGTAACCTCCGCGCAAGACCTACTACGGACTTTGCAAAGGAGAATCTATTTAATGTGCTTGTAAATCTTGTAGACTTCGAGGAGCTCGATGTGCTCGACCTATTCTCGGGTACAGGCTCTATTAGCTATGAGTTCGCATCGCGTGAGGCGCGTAGTGTGACCTCTGTGGAGGTGAATAGCGTGCACCATAACTTTATACGTCAGACTGCAAAGGAACTAAAATTTGAGAATTTCTATGCTGTAAAGGCTAATGCTTTCCTATATTTGAAGAGCTGCACCAAGAAGTTTGACCTGATCTTCTCGGATGCACCATACGATTTGGAGGGAAGTGATGAAGTAATAAAAATAGTTTTTGAGCGAGATCTGCTCACAGAGGAGGGATTTCTTGTATTTGAGCACTCAAAAGATAGAAACTATGAAAATCATCCATTCTTCTGGCAGTCAAGAAGTTATGGTAGTGTGCAATTTTCGTTCTTCAAAAAAGTGTAATTTTTTTTGAAAAAAGTTGCGAAAAAATTTGCAGAATAAAAAAAAAGCAGTACCTTTGCATCGCAATCAAGAAATAAACCACTTGAGAGCAAGGTTCTAAAAATCTTGGTGCGTTAGTTCAGCTGGTTAGAATACGTGCCTGTCACGCACGGGGTCAGGGGTTCGAGTCCCCTACGCACCGCCAGAAAGGATAATCGAAAGG
>JAZQYM010000094.1:0-18941 GCA_045633525.1 Alistipes sp.
AATAGAGAGACCGAAGATTTGCTCCTTGAAGAGGTGGCTATCTAAACTCTTTCCTATATCTGCCGTTCTATCGGTGTTTAGTGAGCTTAACAGCTCTGTGTAACAGAGGATAATCGTGCAAGTCGAGAGCAGATGGAATCTATTCACTATGCCGAGACGCCGCCGATTTAAGCCGAGAAAAGATTGCGAAGCAATCCTCGGCAAGTTAAGCTTATTAGTTAATCCTATTACATTAAACCCCTCCTTTGGTAAAGGAGGGGCTTGTTGCAAACCCCTGGTTTGCCACCTTTGGTGTGGGGGATGCTGGGTAGAGTGTGGATAGTGTGTATTCTGGGTTGGTTGTCTATGTTGCAAGATTTAAATGGCAGGGGCTTATTGTAAACCTACGATTTGCTACATTCGGTGTGGGGATGCTGGGTATTATTGGGATAGTGGGTATGCTTGTTACACAGAGTATGCTGCGACAAGGTGACGTTTTTTCTGGGCGATATTTGGATGTTACGTTATAATTTTCTAACTTTGTGTTAAACTAAGTATTAACCTAATTGTGATTGTCTATGAAAAGAGTGCTATTTTGTTTGCTCGCATTGTTGTGTGTGGCCTGCTCAAAGGAGATAGATCTTGGATATCCAGCAGCGGTAACATTCTCATCAGAGGGTGGTGAAAAGGTTATCAGTAGTAGTAAGCCTTTTTATGGAGCATACATACAAGATTATAACAATGGTGGTACTGGCTCGGTGTCGCCTGAAGATGAGATGGGAAATCACTATTCTACCTATAAGTGGTTGACGATTATCTATAACGAGCACGAGAATATCTATGCTAACGAGCTTACAATCATAGCAGAGCCTAATACCACGGGAAAGTCTCGCGAGTTATGGATTGAATTGTATAGTGGTCCAGACTATCAAGTCGTAAATGTTAAGCAGAAATAGTACATAACTATTCAGATATTAGCTCCTCAGAAGGTCGCACTTATAGTTGATTCTTTTGAGGAGTTATCATTTTATCTAAGGTAATCTATACCTCAGATTCGCAAGGTGTCAATATTTGTGTTACCTATATGTAATCTGTCTGCACTATTTTCTAAAATTTCTGCTCTTTTCTCTTGACTCGTACCTTGGGTCATATATTAACTTTGCACTCGCTAGCAAAAATATCGTACGATTATGAGTAATAATACAAAGTTAAAAATCGGAGAGTTTTCCAAGATGATGCAGGTAACGGTAAAGACCTTGCGCCACTATGAGCAGAGAGGATTGCTTATGCCAGAAGAGGTGGACAAGTGGACTGGGTATCGCTACTACAGCATATCGCAGATGCAGAGGCTAAACGCCATACGAGATTTACAACGACAGGGTTTCACATTAGAGGAGATTAAAGAGTTGTTTGATGATGGCGCTCAGATGCCAGGAGTTGAACTGTTGACTCAAAAAATTGAGGAGACAGAGAGGCAGTTGCAATTGTTGGTGGAGCGTCGCAGGCAGCTGCTCAGGTGGTTAGACTCTCACAAACAAAAAAACACAATGGAAAAGTTTAATATTCAATCGTTGCCAGAGATTATCGTGGCAAGTCATCGTGAAGTCATTGCGGACTATAGTGCATTGGGGGCACTCTGTGTAAATAAGATTGGTCCAGAGATGCAGCGTCTCGGTTGTAAATGTCCGTTACCTGGTTATTGTTTTACAATTGAGCATGCTAAGGAGTATCATCCGACAGACATTGATATCGAGTATTGTGAGCAGGTAGAAGAGATGGGTGTCGATAGCAGCATTATACAATTTAAGCGCCTATCTGCTGTGCCAAAGGCTCTGTGCATGAAGCACGTTGGACCATACGAGCGTTTTTATGAGTCCTACACTGAAGCCTTCAAGTATATGGAAGAGCAGGGCTTTAAGATTGCGGGTAAGCCACGCACAACTTATATTGATGGAGCTTGGAATCAGGAGGATCCCGAGAAGTGGGTGTCAATAATTCAGATACCAATCCAATAATAAATAGGGCTGTCCGAGAATAATCTTGGACAGCCCTTACTACTATGAAATGATAAATTATCTGCGAGACTGATACTGCTTGATAACACCACGCTTAGAGTCGCGGATGAACTTAATCAAGTAATCGCGCTCGGCGCTCTGTGGAAGCTCTGCCTCTGCCTTATCGCAACCTGTCATATAGTTAAGGTCGCTCTGGAACAAGATGCGGCAAGTGTTATGGATAGCCTCGATCTGCTCAGCTGTGAAGCCACGGCGTGATAGGCCTACCTTATTAATACCAGCGTAGCGAGCCTCGCCATTTGTTACGATAACGTATGGTGGGATATCCTGTGATACAAGTGCACCGCCCTGAATCATACAGTGGTCGCCAACGTGGATCCACTGGTGGATAGCTGCGTGACCACCGATAACAACCCAGTCACCAATCTCAACCTCGCCCGCCAAAGATACGCGGTTTGCGATAACGCAGTGGCTACCAACAACATCGTCGTGTGCAACGTGAACGTATGCCATAAGCAAGTTGTTGCTACCTACAACGGTTGTGCCGCGTGATGCTGTACCACGAGAGATAGTCACGCACTCGCGGATGTCGTTATAGTCGCCGATAACGGCAGTGGTCTTCTCGCCTGCGAACTTTAGATCCTGTGGAAGGCACGAAATACATGCACCTGGGTGAATCTTATTACCCTTACCCAAACGTGCGCCATCGTAGATGATAGCGTGTGGGCCAATCCAGCAGTCGTCGCCAATAACTACATCGCCCTCGATGTAGGCAAAAGGCTCAATAGTAACATTCTTTCCAATCTTTGCGTCTGGATGAACGTACGCCAAATTACTAATCATAACACCAATCTTTATTTCTTCATTTATCTGTTTTTCGCCATCTGGGCTGTAAGTGTGGCCTCTGATGCGAGCTGACCACCTACGAATGCCTTACATATTGCTGTGCAGATGCCACGACGCATATCAATCATCTGGCACTCAATCTGAAGTGTGTCGCCTGGAACAACCTTACGCTTCCACTTAACGTTGTCTGCCTTAAGGAAGTATGTAGAGTAACTCTCTGGATCCTCGACCTTGTTAAGCACCAAGAGACCGCAGCACTGTGCCATAGCCTCGATGATAAGAACGCCCGGCATAACTGGCTCCTCTGGGAAGTGACCCACGAAGAATGGCTCGTTCATAGATACCTGCTTGATACCGCAGATAGCATTATCCTCGATGTGTGCTACACGGTCTACAAGGAGGAATGGTGGGCGGTGTGGAAGTAAAGACTTAATCTTGTTGATATCCATCAAAGGCTGATCCTTAGAGCTATACTTGAACATTGGCTTTTCGCCGCTACGACGAATCGAGCGAGAGAGGTCCTTCATAAACTCTGTATTTGCGTAGTGACCAGGACGAGTTGCCCATACACGGCCCTTGATACGCATACCAAGCAACGCGAAGTCGCCAAGCAAGTCGAGGAGCTTATGACGTGCGAGCTCGTTGTTTGCGCGGAGCTGCTGGTTGTTAAGGTAACCACCAGTAACCTCGATATTATCCTTGCCGAAGATGCTCTTTAGGCGCTCAAGCTGTGAGTCTGGAACAGGGTTCTCAACGACGACGATAGCGTTGTCCAAGTCGCCACCCTTGATAAGGTTAAGGTTGAGAAGTGGCTCCAACTCGTGTAGGAACACAAATGTACGGCACATAGCAATCTTCTCGGTGTAGTTATCCTCCTTGCTATAAACTGCGTACTGGTTACCAACGACCTTTGAGTTATAGTCTACGTGTACCGATACTGAGTACTCATCATCTGGATAGAGCACGATAGCAACGCCCTTCTCCGGGAGAGTATATACTTGCTTCTCGGTAACCTCATAATACTTGCGGTCTGCCTCCTGCTCTACGGTGCCTACCTCAAGGATACGCTCTGCGTACTCCTTTGCCGAGCCATCCATGATAGGAGTCTCAGGAGCGTTGATATCGATGATGGCGTTATCTACACCCAATGTCCACAATGCTGACATGATATGCTCGATTGTGCTAACTTTAGCTGCGCCCTTCTCGATAGTCGTACCACGCGATGTGTCGGTAACATACTCGCACAACGCTGGCACCTCTGGCTTCTCCTCCAAATCGACGCGACGGAAGATGATGCCGGTGTTCTCCTCTGCTGGGTGTACGGTCATATCGACCTGAAGACCCGTATGAAGTCCCTTGCCTGAGAATGAAATTGCTGAGGCAAGTGTCTGCTGTTTTGTTGCCATAATATCTATTTTTTATTTCGTTGCTGTGTGGCACTCTTAGAAAAGAGGGTACATTCGCAACCTAATTTTGTCATAATGCCACAAATGTAGTAAAAATTCTAAAATAATTACTATTTTTGCATTGATTTATATGAAGATAACGCAACAAATAAATGCAAAAAGGCAATAAAGATACAAAAAGACCAATTTCGCATCGCCGTAGTGTGGATCTCGGAGCTACGCGTAAGGAGTCGTTGGGTGAGTGGCTCTACACGCATCGCGTGGGTCTGATAGTGGTTTTGATAGCTCTACTCTTTGGCGGAACGTGGTTAGCTACAGCGCGATATAATTTTACGCTTCCACCTATTGAGTACCTTGTGGAGTTTGTAGAGGATGAGCCAACGGAGGCTGAGGTAGAGGAACTTAAGCGTAAGCGTGACCAGTTGCAGGAGGATATTGATAGACGTTTGCAGCAGGTGCAAAAGGTGCAAAATCTGAAGTCCAACGATGCTTCGGAGACATCAGGCTCTAACTCCAAGATGGGGTATGATAGCGAAACCGAGGAGATGATGGATAAGGTTGTCTCGGATATGGCTGCAAACCGCCAGGAGTATGAGAGTGGTATGAGAGCGGTGGATGCCATTGGTAAGGGTGGAGAGGGCGAAGGCTCTGGTAACGATAAGGGCGATGGCGAGAGGGGTAAATTCTCGGGTGCTGTAACCGTAGCCTACAACTTCACCGATCCGGTGCGCCATCATCGTGATTTGTATGTTCCTGCCTACCGCAGTAAGGGTGGTGGTATTGTAGTTGTGGATGTATGGCTCGACCGCAATGGTAAGGTGACACAAGCGCGTATTGCGTCCTCAACAAATAAGGAGCTAAATCAGCAGGCGTTGGATGCTGCGCGTCATCACAAAACCCTATTTAAGATTGATGATAGTGCACCTTCGTCGCATCGCGGAACAATTACCTATACATTTATGGCTCAGTAATATACGTAAGCTTTAATGGTGATAATTTGATATAAGAAAAGAAGATATATGCTCAATGAGAATTTCTTGCTAATCGGTGCGTTGTTGCTCTTCGTGGCAGTGCTTGCGGGTAAGGCTGCATACCGACTTGGAGCGCCTGCTTTGTTGCTCTTCCTCGGCGTCGGCGTACTCTTTGGCTATAATGATTTTGTGTCGTTTCACTCCGCTGATTTTGCAGAGTTCGTAGGTATGGTGGCTCTATGTATCATCCTCTTTGGTGGTGGTATGGATACCTCCTTTGCAGATATACGCCCCGTGATGATCCCGGGTGTTATAATGGCAACATTGGGAGTCGCGCTGACGGCTACGATTGTGGGTCTCTTTATCTACTTTATCGCCCCTATGATTGGTGTCGCGCAAGAGATATCCCTTCCCTTTGCACTTTTAATGGCTGCCACGATGTCTTCGACCGATTCGGCATCGGTCTTTTCGATACTTCGTACTAAGAAGCAGGGTCTTAGAGAGAATCTTCGCCCGTTGCTTGAGTTGGAGAGTGGTAGTAATGACCCTATGGCGTATGTGCTTACTGTTGTGCTTGTTAGTGTGGTTAATGGCGATAATGTTACGGCGAGCAATGTTGTTGGAACATTCTTAGTACAGATGCTTGTGGGTGCTGTGTTGGGTTATGCTTTTGGTCGTGTTACCGTGTGGATTATCAATAAGATAAATATCCGTAGCAACCAGTCGCTATACTCTGTATTGTTGCTTGCATGTGCATTCTTTACCTTCTCCTTCACAACTATGGTCTATGGTAATGGTTATCTTGCCGTCTATATTGCGGGCTTAGTAGTTGGAAATATGAAGATTGTGCACCGTAATATGCTCCGAATATTCTTCGATAGTTTCACCTGGCTGCTGCAAATCGTACTCTTCCTAATCCTCGGACTTATTGTAGATGTGCACGAACTAATATGTGCCGATGTGCTTATTATGGGAGGTCTCATTGGTGTCTTTATGATATTTGTAGCACGCCCAGTGGCGGTATTTCTTAGTCTTGCGCCATTCCGTAAATTCACTACTAAGGCTCGTACATACGTCTCATGGGTGGGTTTGCGCGGTGCTGTGCCTATTATCTTTGCACTCTACTCTGTAAGTCACGGTGTTGAGAACTCCAACTTCCTATTTAATGTTGTATTTATCGTAACCATCATCTCGCTACTTATACAGGGTACCACTGTGAGCGGTATGGCAAACTGGCTAAACCTCTCATTTAAAGAGCGTGAGCGCACCTTTAAACTTGTCGTTCCCGACCATATTCGAAGTGAGTTTTCCGAGATTGAGGTTAACGCCTCTATGCTCCGCAATGGCAATACCCTCAAGGATATACGCCTTCCCGGACACACTCTTGTTGTTATGGTCTGTCGTGCTGGTAACTACTTTGTGCCTAAAGGCGATACCGAACTCCTCAAAGCCGACAAACTCCTTGTTGTATCCGATAACAACGACGAGTTAATACGCAAGGTTAATGAGATGGGTATTGAAAATGTCCTCAAAATGCAGTAATTTCTTGTGATAAGCCGCAATCTGCGGCACATCCCAAAAGTTCAAACCATCCAGGGCTGTACTTCAATGTACTATCCCTGGATGGTTTCTTTTGCGATGCACCACATCTCACGACTTCTCCCAAGAAATATTTCTTGTGATAAGGGGTCATCTTCGACTCTTCAGGCAAACTGGCGAATGGGAAATACGTCAAGTATGTCCCATCCGCCAGTTTTCGTGTCAGAGCCAAATCTGACCCCTTCTGACAAGAAATTCGGTTGTGGTGCTAATATCGGTTGAGTGTGCCCTTCTGACAAGAAATAATTTCTCGCGATAAGGGGCACATCTTTGCCCCATCCCAAAAGTAAGACTCCTCGGGCTGTACTATGTGTACTATCCCTGGATGGTTTCTTTTGCGATGCACCACATCTCACGACTTCTCGCAAGAAATTAGGTCTCGCGCTTGGTCAGGTTTTTTTTGAGACCACAGAGACCACAGAGACGAAAGAGACCACAGCGAAACAGAGTATCATCAGAATGATAATAAATTTCTCTGTTGTCCCTGTTGTCTCTGTTGTCCCTGCTGTCTCCAAATAATTAATCTTGCGCGAAGAGCACCATACTTTTAAGTTTTCAGTTTTCACCTTTCACTTTTCAGTTTAAAACAGAGACGAAAGAGACCACGCTCTCTCTCCATCACAATAAAAAAGGAGCTCAGCCGTGCCGAACTCCTTACCGATAGCTTATTGCTAATATCTTACTTCGCTGCAGTAAGTGCTGCGATAACTGCCTGAGCGTTAGCTACGTTGTTACCCGCAGTTACATTCTTCATAGCTGCTACAGCCTGGTCGAACTGCTCCTTCTCGTTGTATGCAACACCAAGCAAGTAGTAGATATCGCTACGACCCTCATCTGTAGTCTGTGCTGCAAGAGCAGACTCTGAAAGCTCGATCATCTTATTGAAGTCACGCTTGCCATAGTATGCCTGAAGGGTAATCTTAGCAGCCATAGCTGTATCCTCAAGCTCTGTAGCCATTGCGATGATGCCGTCGTAGTCGTTAGCAATCTGAAGCTTTGCAACCTCGTTGTTAGTGTAGATCTCCATCTTGTACTGTGCAGATGCGATAGCCTCAGCAAACTTGTCTGGGTTCATAGCTGCAATCTTAGTACAAATCTTCATACCATCCTGGTACATATCGCTCTTGAAGTAGCTCTCTGCAAGGTTAAGGGCCATCTCTGTGTTACGAGGGTCTGCATCGTAACCCTTTGAGAATACTGCAATGGCAGTAGCGTAGTCCTCAGAGTTGAAGGCATCAGCACCCTGAGCCTGATACATCTGACCTACGTATGCGCGGTTCTTGTTCATAGCAGCAACATCCTCGAAGAGCTCTGCGAGGTTTGCAGCCTCAGAGAAGTTTGCGATAGCCTCCTCGTAGTTCTTTGCGTTGTAAGCAGCGATACCCATCTTGTTGTAGCAAGTTACAATGAACTTCTTAGAACCAGCAAAAGCCTTCTGCTGGTTTGCATCTGGCTCCTCTATATCCCAACTTGCGTCGATGATGCTCTGGAACTGCTCGATAGCCTCGGTATAGTTTGCAGCCTTAGCATTTGCTGTTGCCTGCTGGAATGTAGCTACAACATCAATCTGAGCGAATAGTGTTGTTGCACCCATCAAGGCTACAACGGTCAAAAAGAGTTTTTTCATAGTCTGTAAATTATTTTTAAGTTTCTATTAGTTCTATCTTTTGTGCAAAAACCAACTACAAAAGTACAATATTTTTCGCAATAGCAAACTCTTTGTGTCCAATTATTTGCGGAGAGTGCTGAAAAATTGTTGCATTAGGGCTTCGCACTCCTCTTTGAGCACTCCATTCACCACCTCTGTGCGTGGGTGCATAATGCGCTCTGAGTAGGTCGAGTAGCCACGTTTAGGGTCCGCAGCACCATATACCACACGTCCTATCTGGCTCCAGGCCAAGGCTCCGCCACACATCACACAAGGCTCCACCGTAACATATAGCGTGCAGTCGTTAAGGTACTTTCCTCCGAGCGTTGACATAGCTGCAGTGATAGCCTGCATCTCAGCGTGCGCTGTAGCATCCATCAGAGTCTCCACAAGATTGTGACCACGACCGATGATTCTATCCCCCGCAACGACAACTGCACCGATAGGAACCTCCTTATTTGTTAACGCTCGCTTAGCCTCTGCTATTGCCATACGCATATATTTTTCATCTATTTCGCGAGAAACACTATTTTTTTCTGCCATTATGTAGTCAATGTTGATGTAAAATTATTACCTTTGTGGGTTACAAAGGTATAAAAAAAAGAGAAACAAAAGATAATTCAAAAATATATACTATGTACAGAACACATAACTGCGGTGAACTCCGCATTGAAAATGTTGGTCAGCAGGTGACTCTTGCAGGCTGGGTGCAGAAGGTGCGTAACCTTGGTGCTATGGCATTCATCGACCTTCGTGACCGTTTTGGAATTACTCAGATTACTGTCGAGGAGCACTCATCAGAGGAGGTGAAGGCTATCGCTTCGCAGGTGGGTCGTGAGTTTGTCCTTCAGGTTAAGGGTAATGTCGTAGAACGCTCGTCTAAGAACTCAAAAATCGCTACTGGCGATATCGAGATCTCGGCTACCGAGATTAAGATTCTAAACCGTGCCGTGACACCTCCATTCACTATTGAGGAGGAGTCTGATGGTGGTGATGACCTAAGAATGAAGTATCGTTACCTCGATTTGCGCCGTCCACCATTGCAGCGTGCGATGATTCTTCGTCACCGTATGGCTCAGGCTGTGCGCCAGTTCCTCGACAAGGAGGGTTTCCTCGAGATCGAGACTCCATACCTTATCAAATCGACTCCAGAGGGTGCGCGCGACTTTATCGTGCCATCGCGTATGAATCCTAACCAGTTCTACGCCTTGCCACAGTCGCCACAGACCTTGAAGCAGTTGCTTATGGTTGCGGGCTATGACCGTTACTTCCAGATTGTTCGTTGCTTCCGTGATGAGGACCTTCGTGCTGACCGTCAGCCAGAGTTTACACAGATCGACTGCGAGATGTCGTTCGTGGAGCAGGAGGATGTACTCGAGATCTTTGAGCGCTGGGCACGCTATATGTTCAAGGAGGTTATGGATATCGAGTTTTCGGAGCCATTCCGCCGTATGCCATGGATCGAGGCTATGGAGAAGTATGGTTCAGATAAGCCAGATTTGCGTTTCGGTATGACCTTCGCTGATATCACCGACCTTGCTCACGGCCACGACTTCGTTGTCTTCGACTCTGCAGACTACATCGTAGGTTTCGCTGCCGAGGGTTGCGCTTCATATACTCGTAAGCAGATTGACGAGTTGACAGAGTTTGTTAAGCGTCCACAGGTAGGTGCTAAGGGTCTTGTATGGATTCGTTTGGAGGAGAATGGTGGTATCAAGTCATCTATCGACAAGTTCTTCTCTGCTGACGATTTGAAGGCTATTGCTGAGCGTATGGGTGCTAAGGCTGGCGATATGATCTTTATCCTTTGCGGTGAGAAGTTCAAGACACTTACACAGCTCTGCACACTCCGTTTGGAGGTTGCTGAGCGTCTTGGCCTTCGTGATCCTAAGAAGTTCGCTCCATTGTGGGTTGTCGACTTCCCAATGTTCGAGTGGGATGAGGAGACACAGCGCTTCTACGCTATGCACCATCCATTTACCTCACCTAAGCCGGAGGATGCTAAGTACTTTGACTCTGGCGAGCTTGGTAAGATGCGTGCTAACGCCTACGACTTCGTATGTAACGGTACCGAGATTGGTGGTGGCTCAATCCGTATCCACGACGCTGAGCTACAGGCTAAGGTATTCGATGCCCTTGGCTTCACCCCAGAGGCTGCTGAGGAGCAGTTCGGCTTCCTTATGAACGCCTTTAAGTATGGTGCACCTCCACACGGTGGTCTTGCATTCGGTTTTGACCGTCTCTGCTCACTCTTTGGTGGCTCAGACTCTATCCGCGACTACATCGCCTTCCCAAAGAACAACGCTGGTCGCGATGTAATGCTCGATGGTCCATCACCAGTAGCACAGGCGCAGTTGGATGAGTTGTATCTATCACTAGTTAACCCAGAATAGAGTAATTTCTTGTGATAAGGGGCATACCTTTGTCCCATCCCAAAAGTAAGACCCCACGGGCTGTACTGAAGTGTACTATCCCGTGGGGATCTTCTTTTGCGATAGAACAAATCTAACCCCTTCTGACAAGAAATTGGGTTGTGCAGGTGGGTAGGTCTGCTCTGTTAAAAGTCTATGACTTTTTGTTAGATAGTTTAAAGTATACAGGGAATTTAGTGAGATTAGTGAATTTAGTGAGATTAGTGAGATTAGTGAATTTAGTGATATTAACTACTAGACTCCATAGACTCCATAGACTCCATAGACTCCATAGACTCCCTAAATTCCCTAAACTCTCTAAACTCTCTAAACTCCCTAAACTCCCTTCTATCGCACCTTAAACTCAGGATCTGCCATCTGTGGGATATCCTTGATATATTCGCCAGCCTCGAACTTTGCACGGACAGACTTGAAGGTGTTGATCGTGTACTCCACATCCTCCATGGTGTGTGCTGCGGTAGGGATGACGCGAAGGATAATCTCGCCCTTAGGAATCACCGGATATACAACGATAGAGCAGAACAAACCGTAGTTCTCGCGGAGGTCAACGATAAGGTTCGTGCCCTCCTCGTTGCCACCCTTCATATAGATAGGTGTCACTGGCGACTGTGTAACGCCGATATCAAAGCCATTCTCGGTAAGACCCTTCTGCAAGGCGCGGGTAATCTCCCAGAGTTTATCCTTATACTCTGGATGCTTGCGGATAAGATCGAGACGCTTCAACGCACCAAGCACCATAGGCATAGGCAACGACTTAGCGTAGAGCTGCGAGCGCATATTGTAGCGGAAGAGGTTAATCAACCAGCGTGGACCGCATACGAAGGCGCCGATACCCGCCATAGACTTAGCGAAAGTGTTGAACAAAACATCAATCTGATCCTGAACACCGAAGTGGTCACCAGTACCCTTACCATTTGTACCCATAGTACCGAAGCCGTGAGCATCATCAACCAAGAGGCGGAAGTTGTAATCCTTCTTATACTTTACGATCACATCCAAGAAGCCGAGGTCACCCTTCATACCGAAGACACCCTCGGTGATGACCAATACGCCTCCGCGCTGCTCCTCGGCCAACTCCGTAGCGTGCTTAAGCTGTAGGTGGAACGACTCCTCGTCGTTGTGGGCATATACAAAGCGCTTGCCTGGGTGCATACGCAGACCGTCGATAATGCAGGCGTGACACTCCTTGTCGTAGACCACAACATCGCGTGGGGTAAGCAAGCAGTCGATAATCGAAATCATACCCTGATAGCCGAAGTTAAGAAGGAAGGCATCCTCTTTACCCACGAATTCAGCAAGCTCGCGCTCAAGCTGCTCGTGGTACTTTGTCTGTCCCGACATCATACGAGCGCCCATAGGGTATGCCATACCATACTTCTTAGCACCCTCGGCATCTGCCTCGCGCACCTCAGGATGGTTTGCCAAACCGAGGTAGTTGTTAAGACTCCAGTTCAACACTGGCTTACCACGGAAGGTCATGTGTGGACCCAACTCGCCCTCCAACTTTGGAAATGCGAAATAGCCATGCACTGCCGACATATACTGACCAATAGGGCCTCCTGCATTCTTCGATAAGCGATCAAAAATATCTACCATTTTGTACCGTTTTTATTATGAAATTTTGCTCTTTTATGGTTGTGTTTTAGTGTTAAATATCCTTTAACACTGGCAAAGGTAGTTTTTTTTCCTCTCCTTCATCCGTTCCAATATAAATTATGGTCAAAAATAGGTAGAAATACTTAGGTAATTCGTATCTTTGTCGGCTATGAAAATGTTGTCTAAATATACTCCATACTACAAACGAATACTCGCCCTTGCAATGCCCGTGGTATTGGCTCAGGCGGGACAGTTAACAACGCAGTTTGCCGATACGGCGATGGTGGGAAACTTCGGTGGCGAGGACCCTATACCATTGGCAGCAGTATCGTTGGGTAGCTCTCTATTTTTGTTAATCTATCTTGCCGCTCTTGGTTTGGCGTTGTCTATAACACCTCTTGTAGGTGAGCAGTATGCTAAGGGAGATAGCCGTGAGGTAGGGTATCTATGCCAGAATAGCGCGCTCTACTGTATGCTGATAGGTGTTGTGGCAACTATCATAGCTGTTGCGATGCGACCCTTTATTGCGGTGTTGGGCGAGTGGATGAGTGCTCCCGGGCAGAGTATCGAGGCGGTGGCAGCGATGGCGTTGCCATACTACGATATGTTGGTGTGGAGTATTATACCGCTGATGTGCTTTCTTGCAGTAAAGCAGTTCTTGGAGGGTATAGGTAATACGAAGACGGCGATGTGGATAACCCTTGCGGGAAATGTGCTCAACATCGTGCTAAATTATGTTTTTATCTTTGGAAAGTGTGGCTGTGAGGCTATGGGTGCTGAGGGTGCAGGTCTTGCAACGCTCCTCTCGCGCCTTATGCAGATGGTAGCTATTGTTGCCTACTTTTTCCTCGCGCGAGGATTGCGTGTCTATCGTGAGTTTTTCTCGCGCGCTGCGATAAAGGCTCGCTATTTACTAAGTTTTTTGAAGGTTGGCTATCCGATATCCTTTCAGATGATTATGGAGTCGGCAGCCTTTATCCTCACCTCTATCCTTGCCCTCTCGTTTGGCGAGGCGGCTGCAGGATCTATGCAGGTGGCCTTTAGTATCGCTAATATCGCGTGGATGATAACCGTAGCCCTTGGCTCGGCATCTACCATCTTGGTGTCGCATATTGTGGGTGCGGGACAGCACGAGGAGCTTCGCCCGATGGTCAACGCTACATATCATCTTGGTATAGGCTGGGCAACGGTTATGGCAGTAGTATTTCTATTTTTTAGAGTCCCTATGGCATCGCTCTTTACCGATAATGCTGAGGTTATAGCCCTTACCTCGCAGCTGATGATACTTATCTCGATATATCAGTTCTCCGACGCTATTCAAGGTCTCTCGATAAGTATGCTTCGCGGTTTGCAGGATGTCAAAATCATTATGCCGATAGTTCTATGTAGCTATGTGGTGCTCAATATCCCGATCGGATGCTACCTTGCCTTTGGTGCTGGTATGGAGTGTCACGGCTTAGTTATAGGCTTGATTGTGGGACTTACCTCGGCAGCTCTGCTCACATCATTGAGACTACATAAAAGTATTAAGGTTGAGAACTAAGATAGTTTTCAACCTTAATATTTTATAATGCTACGCTTTTATAGGTATAGCTTCACGCCAAAGAAGTAGGTGCGTGGAAGTGATGGACCGTAGATATAAGCCGAATCACGACCTGCGCCCATATCTATATCGTTCTGATAGGCATCAAAGATATTCTTGATACCTCCGTTTAGCTCCAAACGGATGATGTCCGTAAGCTGGAGGGTGTAGCTTAGCTTAAAGCCCATATCGAGGAACGATGGGGTCTCTACCTCGCTATCCTCAATCTCCTCGCCATCAATAGTGGTATTTGCGGCGTGCTGAACGAGCATACTGCCTGTATATGTTGCAAAGAGCGATGCTCCGAAGTTCTTGGTGATGTAGTAGTTGGAGCTTAGATAGCCGTAGTGGTCTGGCGAACGGAACATCTTGCGTTGAGGTGTTACGCTGTCGCTCCACTGCTCAGGCTCCACGTAGCGGCTCTGCTGATAGGTGTAGCCAAGCTGTACATCGAAGATGGATGGTATGCCGAGCTTTGTCTCTATGGTGAAGCCTCCGATGGTTGCACCCGCAGCATTACGACGCTCGTTGATGATGATGCCATCTTCATTCATACCAATCTTTTCAAGTGTAAACACATCATCGAGGATGGTGTAGAAGCCCTCAAGGAGGATGTTAGCCTGTAGGCGACCGAAGTTTCGGTAGTAGTCTGCCGAGAGGTTGAACGAGTGTGAGTACTCTGGACGAAGAGTCTTAGATAGCTCGATTATCGACACCGTGTTGTTGAGGGCATCGATATGTAGGTCCTCGTTATATGCCTGAGGTGCGCGGTAGCCACTTGAGTAGCTGGCGCGTAGACCGAGGTCCTCGATAGGGCTGTAGCGTACCGTCACACGTGGCGAGAAGATAGGCTTGTTAATCATATTGTGCTTATCGAGGCGGAAGCCTACCAGAGCGTTTAGTTTATCGCTCTTCCACTCGTTCTGCGCAAAGAGTCCGTAGACGTTTGTCTGCTGGTCGATACGGCGGTTTGTGGCGATGTAGTAGTCGTTCAAGGCGTTGTAGTTGTACTCGAAGCCCGTTGTAAGCTCGGCGGGTAGAATAGCCTTATATTTAAGTGTGTACTGCGCACCACCCACAAAGGTCATATCGCTGGTAGTACCATAGGCATTGGGGTCGTTTCCTGCACCGAAGTAGCTCGAACGACCAATGTTCTGTGCCGAGATGTAGGCACTTGCTCTATGGCGTAGGTTGGGGAAGTAGTCGAAGCTGATGCTACCACCGTCGATATTGTGGTCTACCTGCTCGCATAGGTCTGCCATATGTGGCGCAGCATCGAGGTTGTTACCGCCACGACGGAAGTCGTGGATATGGTGATACTCGGCATTTAGGCGTGAGTGTGCCGAGGTCTTGTAGTAGCCACGGAAGCCTACGGTCTCGGAGCGTAGGCGTGTGATGTCGCTGAAGGCGTCGCCATTGCGGTCGTAGCCGTCACGGTTCTTCACCTGACCGAAGATGTATGCTCCGAGTTTGTAGTCATCCGATACGAAGGCACCTCCCAACGAGCTATTTATATCGGGTGTGCCATCTTCCATAATATTAGTGGTATTCGAGAGCGATAGGGTATTGCGCACAGGGTCTTTGGTGATGATGTTCACCACGCCACCAATGGCATTTGAGCCAAAGAGTGCCGAGCCACCGCCACGTATTACCTCCACGCGCTCGACCATAGCTACGGGCATAAGGTCAAGACCGTAGACACCTGCCAACGACGAGAATATAGCGCGGCTGTCGAGCAGTATCTGCGAATACTGACCCTCCAGACCGTTGATGCGTAGCTGTGGAGCACCGCAGTTACCGCACGTGGTCTCCACGCGTAGTCCCGATTGGAAGTTCATCGCATCCGAGAGGTTTGAGGATGCTGTGCCCTCAAAGAGTTTTGTCGATGCTACATTCACCACGGTAGCTGTCTTACGGCGGTTAGTCTCGTTGCGCGTAGCGGATACTACAATCTCATCCACAAAGGTTGTTGCCTCCTTAAGCGAGAAGTTAAGCTCTGTAGAGGTGCCGAATTGTGCGTCGTACTGCACGCGCTCGCTCTGGTAGCCTATGGCAGAGACGACGATTGTATGCTCACCCACAGGGATGTTATTGATATTATAGTGTCCCGTGCCGTCTGCTGCGCATCCGATAGTCGTGCCCTCGATAGATATTGTTGCGTAGGGTATATGCTCCTTGGTGTGTGCATCTACGACGTGTCCAAAGATGTTGGAGTCGCTATTCTTAGGGCGTATGCTATGGTGCGAGTTACGAGCCTCGATATGCTTTGTTGCAGGGATATCCTGTGCCGATAGGGTTATAGTTGTGGCTGTAAGAAGTAGTAGTGTGAAAATATAATTCCTCATTGTTCCTAATTTGTTTGTGTTACCTTTTGCAGTGCAAAGGTAGCAGTATAAGCACAGTGGTACAATCGCCATTGTGCGGTAAATAGTAGTGTAAAGTATCCCTAAATTAGGGGATTTGATGTGTGTGTGAGTCTTTTACACCAATGAGGGAGGTGCTCTGAGTGAGCAAGGCGAGCTATCTACGGAGTTATATAGCTCGTAGCAGACGCTATTGTAGAGTGTTGTTTGTGTTGTTATACAAGGCTCAACGCTTATAGTCGATATCGCTATGTAATCGCTATTTGCAATGCGTGAGATTGTCTCAAGTGATGCTGCCGAGTGGCTGTGCGATGTAGGAGAACCACTGAAGGGGTGGGAGTGTACGATACTCCTGCCCCCGATGGTATGGGTATGGATAAAGAGTGTACTACCGCCCAGATAGAGACCTATCGTGAGCAGTAGTAGAAGTGATATTATCCTCTCCCTGCGACGCATTAAACCTCTGATGTAAACTTAAATGTTATATCTTTGAAGTTCTCCTGTGCAAGGGCTAAGGCATAGCTTGTGTCGGCAAGGAATACATCTCTGCCGTGCTTGTCGATAGCCATATTTGTGTGCTTACGGCGCTTGAAGTCGCTAAGCTGAGCCTCGTTGTCCGACTCTATCCAGCAAGCCTTGTGGATAGAGATAGGCTCCCAGCGGCACTTTGCACCATACTCGTGCTCCAAACGGTACTGAATAACCTCGAACTGGAGCGCACCTACTGTACCAATAATTTTGCGACCATTGAGTGATGAGGTGAAGAGCTGAGCCACACCCTCATCCATAAGCTGGTCGATACCCTTTGCAAGCTGCTTAAACTTCATAGGGTCGGCATTCTCGATATAGCGGAAGTGCTCTGGTGAGAATGATGGGATACCTGTGAACTTGAGCTTCTCTCCCTCGGTGAAGGTATCGCCAATCATAAAGGTTCCAGTATCGTGAAGACCTACGATATCGCCTGGGAATGCCTCGTCGATAACCGACTTCTTCTCCGCCATAAAGGCTGTTGGAGAGGAGAATTTGAGCTGCTTGCCACTGCGCACATGGAGGTAGTTCTTGTTACGCTCGAACTTACCCGAACATATCTTCATAAAGGCGATACGGTCGCGGTGGTTAGGGTCCATATTGGCGTGAATCTTAAATATAAAGCCGGTCAATTTACCCTCCGAAGGCTCTACAACTCGAGTCTCGGTAGGAGCAGTACGTGGTGATGGCGCAATGCGGATAAAGCACTCCAACAATTCGCGGACACCGAAGTTGTTTACTGCCGAGCCGAAGAATACTGGTGCTACCTCGCCTGCGAGGTATGCATCGCGGTCGAAGCTATCGTATACGCCCTCTACAATCTCGACATTCTCGCGTAGCTGCTCGGCAAATTTTGTCCCGATATACTTGTCGAGGTCTGGTGTTGCGAGGTCGTTAATCTCTACGGTTGAGGCGTCAGCCGTCTGACGCTCGTCAGAGGTGAAGAGCGAGATATTCTTCTCGTAGATGTTATATACACCCTTGAATGTGTCGCCCGATGAGATTGGGAATGCCAATGGGCGCACACGAATCTTTAGCTCGCGCTCAATCTCGTCGAGAAGATCGAATGGATCCTTCGATGGGCGGTCGAGCTTGTTTACAAAGACGATAACTGGAGTCTTGCGCATACGGCAGACATCCATCAAACGGCGTGTCTGGGTCTCAACACCCTTTGCACCGTCGATAACGATGATTACCGAGTCTACGGCTGTAAGAGTACGATATGTATCCTCTGCAAAATCCTCGTGACCAGGGGTGTCGAGGATGTTAATCTTGACATCCTTATACTCGAAGCCCATTACGGATGTAGCCACAGAGATACCACGCTGACGCTCAATCTCCATAAAGTCGGATGTAGCACCCTTCTTAATCTTGTTGCTTTTCACCGCACCTGCCACGTGGATAGCACCACCAAAGAGGAGGAGCTTCTCGGTAAGGGTTGTCTTACCAGCATCAGGGTGCGCAATAACCGCGAATGTTCGTCGTCGTGTAATCTCGTCTATAAGAGCCATAGTGCTTTGTGTTTGTTAATTAGGGCGCAAAGATAGTTAAAAAAAGTGAAAACGGAAAAGTGAAAACGGAAAAGTAAGGTGTCTGCGACGCATATTAAACTGAAAAGTGAAAACTGTACTTTGCTACGGCTTGGTAGAGCAAGCAAAGTTACTCTACCGAGCCGTAGCAAAGTCGAGGCATTACGAAGTTTTGCCTCAAAAGTATGGTGCGCTTCGCGCGAGATTAATTATTTAGAGACAGCAGGGACAACAGAGACAACAGGGACAACAGAGAGAATTTTTGATACTCTGTTTCGTTGTCGTCTCTTTCGTCCCTCCCCCAAAAAAGGCAAAGCCTTTTAAACTGAGAACTGAAAAGTTAGGTGCGCTTCGCGCAGGATTAATTATTTAGAGACAGCAGGGACAACAGAGACAACAGGGACAACAGAGAGAATTTTTGATACTCTGTTTCGTTGTCGTCTCTTT
>JAZQYM010000095.1:0-12554 GCA_045633525.1 Alistipes sp.
CAAAAACAGCAGGTAGCCAAATTGATCGAGAACCGCGAGATTGCTCGTATGGGCGGCGGTGAGAAGGCTATCCAGAAACAGCACGAGAAGGGTAAGTACACTGCACGTGAGCGTATTCAGATGCTCTTGGATGAGGGCAGCTTCGAGGAGTTCGATATGTTCGTTACTCACCGTTGCTATGACTTCGGTATGGACGCTAAGCATACATTCGGTGATGGCGTTGTAACAGGTTATGGTACCATCGCTGGTCGTTTGGTATATGTATTTGCACAGGACTTCACTGTAACTGCAGGTTCTTTGTCTATCTCTTTGGCAGACAAGATTTGTAAGGTTATGGATATGGCAGTTCGCAACGGTGCACCATGTATCGGTTTGAACGACTCTGGTGGTGCTCGTATCCAGGAGGGTGTTAACGCCTTGGCTGGTTACGCAAACATCTTCCAGCGTAACGTAATGGCATCTGGTGTTATCCCACAGATCTCTGCTATCTTCGGTCCTTGCGCCGGTGGTGCTGTTTACTCTCCAGCTTTGACTGACTTCATCATCATGCGTCGTGAGACTTCTAATATGTTCCTTACTGGTCCTAAGGTTGTTAAGACCGTAACTGGCGAGGATGTAACTCAGGAGCAGCTTGGTGGTGCTAACATGCACACTACAAAGAGTGGTGTTGCTCAGTTCGCAGTAGATTCTGAGGAGGAGGGTCTAAAGCTTATCCGCGACCTTCTCTCATATATGCCACAGAACTACTCAGCTCTTGTGCCAGATCAGCCATGTACTGACGATATCGCTCGTAAGGAGGATATCCTTAACGAGATCATCCCTGATAACCCTAACAAGCCATACGATATGATGGAGGTTATCAAGGCTATCGTTGATAACGGTGAGTTCTTGGAGTCTGCAGCGCCATACGCTAAGAATATCATAACTGGTTTCGCACGCTTCAACGGTCAGTCAGTTGGTATCATCGCTAACCAGCCTAAGTTCATGGCGGGTGTACTCGATATCAACGCTTCACGTAAGGCTGCTCGTTTCGTACGCTTCTGCGACGCCTTCAACATTCCACTCGTAACATTGGTAGACGTTCCTGGCTTCTTGCCTGGTACAGCTCAGGAGTACGGTGGTGTTATCACTCACGGTGCTAAGTTGCTCTTCGCTTACTGCGAGGCTACAGTACCAAAGGTTACTGTTACATTGCGTAAGGCTTACGGTGGTGCATACATCGTTATGTCATCTAAGCATATCCGCGGTGATGTTAACTACGCTTGGCCAACTGCTGAGATCGCAGTTATGGGTGCTAGTGGTGCTGTTGAGGTATTGCACGCTAAGGCTTTGGCTGGCTTCGTGAACAAGGAGGACAAGGCTAAGTTCGTTGCAGAGAAGGAGCAGGAGTACCGCGACAAGTTCTCTAACCCATACAACGCAGCACGCTACGGCTACATCGATGACGTTATCGAGCCACGCAACACTCGTTTCCGCGTAATCCGCGCGTTGGAGTCATTGCGCAACAAGCGTTTGGAGAACCCTGCAAAGCGTCATAACAACATTCCATTGTAATCAATTAAACTTTCGGTATAAGTTATGATGATACTTACAACAAACTGGGGTAACGCATCGCTAATGGCATTGGTGAGCATCTTGTTGGTGTTCGTAGTGCTTGTTCTTCTTATCTTCATTTTGAAGCTCTTTGGAGTTATCTTTGCGGAGAAGAAGGCAGCGGTGACTACATCTGCAGCTGTATCATCTGACGAGATTAGTGAGGAGGAGGTGGCAGCCATTGCTATGGCTGTCAACCTCTTCTTTAATCGTCACGATGAGGAGAGCGATGTGCTTACATTCCGCCAGAACCACGATGTATCTGCTTGGCAGGTTCGCAATATTAACAAGCAGCTCAAATAATTATTTACTTACACAGGATTATGCAGAAATTCAAATTCAATATTAACGGCAAAAGCTACGAGGCTGTTGTTGAGGAGACAGAGCGCAACACAGCTCGTGTGGAGCTTAACGGTAAGAGCTACACAGTACAGGTAGAGAAGGAGGAGGCTATCGTATCACCTAAGATTGCTGCCGTTAAGCCATCAAGTTCATCTGCGGACTTCGTAGATGCACCACAGCAGCCTATCACTGGCAACGCTGGCTCTATCAAGTCACCACTTCCAGGTAACGTCTCTAAGATCAAGGTTAAGGAGGGTCAGGCTGTTAAGGCTGGTGAGGTTCTTATGACTTTGGAGGCTATGAAGATGGAGAACGAGATTATGGCTCCAGGCGCTGGTACCGTTAAGAAGATCTATGTTGCTGAGGGCAAGGCTGTTCAGCAGGGCGAGGCTCTTATCGATATCGCTTAATTGCTAACTCTTAATATTAGATATATGAAGAGTGTAAAATTCTACTTTTCTTTGCTTCTCTCGGCAGTGATGCTCTCACTCTCTATGCCAGCAATGGCACAGGAGGAGATAGCAGTGGAGACTGTCGTTGAGGCTGTGGAGAATGTCGCTATCGTAGAGGTTGCTGAGGTAGCCGAGGTAGCTGAGGAGGCCCACGTAGCCCCAGTGCAGGGCTCTCAGGGTCGTGATAACGCTGAGATCGATGCTGAGTTCAGCGTTGGTAAGGCTATTGGTGACTTCGTTGACCAGGCAGGTTTCAACGGTTTCTTCCAGGGCGACAACTGGAAGTGCGCTGTTATGTTGCTCATCTCTTTCGTATTGCTCTACCTTGCAATCGTTAAGAAGTTCGAGCCATTGTTGTTGATGCCTATCGCATTTGGTATGTTGCTTACCAACCTTCCAGGTGCTGGTATGTTCCACTCTGAGCTCTTCGCTGGTGGCCATGTACACTGGGCAGACTTTGCAGCTGGCTCAGGTGTAGGTCTTTTGGACTACCTCTACTTGGGTGTTAAGCTGGGTATCTACCCTTGCTTGATCTTCGTAGGTGTAGGTGCTATGACCGACTTCGGTCCACTTATCGCTAACCCTAAGAGCTTACTTTTGGGTGCAGCAGCACAGATTGGTATCTTCGCAACATTCCTTGGTGCGTTGGCTCTTGGTTTCAACTACTGGGAGTCAGGTTCTATCGGTATCATCGGTGGTGCTGACGGCCCTACTGCTATCTACCTAACATCTAAGCTTGCTCCACACTTGTTGGGCCCTATCGCTGTTGCAGCATACTCATATATGGCATTGGTACCTGTTATCCAGCCACCTATTATGAAGCTTTTGACAACAGAGAAGGAGCGTAAGATTGAGATGAAGCAGTTGCGTACCGTATCACAGCGCGAGAAGATTATCTTCCCTATCGTTATCACCGTTATCATCGCCCTACTATTGCCATCAGCAGCACCACTTATCGGTTGCTTGATGCTTGGTAACTTGATGAAGGAGTGTGGTGTTACAGAGCGTTTGTCTAAGACCGTGCAGAACGAGTTGATGAACATCGTGACCATCTTCCTCGGTATCTCTGTAGGTGCTACTGCTACCGCTGAGTCTTTCCTTAACTGGCAGACTTTGGGTATCCTTACCCTTGGTATCGTAGCCTTCTCATTCGGTTCTGCAAGTGGTGTAATCTTGGCTAAGATTATGAATCTCTTTAGCAAGGATAAGATTAACCCACTTATCGGTTCTGCAGGTGTATCGGCTGTGCCTATGGCGGCTCGTGTATCTCAGACCGTAGGTCAGAAGTACAACCCAGGTAACTTCTTGTTGATGCACGCTATGGGTCCAAACGTTGCAGGTGTTATCGGTTCTGCTGTTGCAGCAGGTATCTTGCTTGCATTCTTGCCATTGTAATCTATACCTATATATATAAATAGAGGGCATATCCTTGCGGGATATGCCCTTTATTATTTAATTAGTAATTAGTGATTAGTAATTAGTAATAGGTTTTTCGGCGAAATTCATATACAACAATTTTCAAAAAAGGCGTAGCCTTTTAACCTAAAATATAATGTGTTCCGATGAGTTAATATGAGTCTCTATGGGTTACGATGTTTTTATTGATGATACCGCTCTGCCCATAATAACCCATCTGACAGCGTCTTTAAATCATTACTAATTACTAATTACTCTTTACTAAATCCTTAAGGTACTGCCCCGTATAACTCTTTTCGACCTTCATAATATCCTCTGGGGTGCCCTCGGCAACGAGCTCGCCGCCAGCACTACCGCCCTCAGGACCCATATCTATAATCCAATCGGCAACCTTCACAACATCGAGGTTATGCTCGATAACGATTGCTGTATTTCCGCAGTCGACAAGACGGTTGATAACATCGAGCAACTGGCGGATATCCTCGAAATGTAGACCCGTAGTAGGCTCATCAAGGATATAAAGCGTACTACCAGTCTCGCGCTTTGAAAGCTCCGTGGCAAGCTTTATACGCTGCGACTCTCCACCCGAGAGTGTTGTGCAAGGCTGACCCAAGGTCAAATAGCCAAGACCCACCTCCTGTACAGCGCGCAGCTTCTGATATATGGCGGGGATATGCTCGAAGAACTCTACAGCCATATTTATAGTCATATCGAGCACATCGTTGATGCTCTTACCCTTATATTTCACCTCCAAGGTCTCGCGGTTGTAGCGCTTACCGCCACACGCCTTACACTTAACATATACATCTGGGAGGAAGTTCATCTCTATAGTCTGGTGTCCTGCACCACGACACTCCTCGCAACGACCACCCTTGACATTAAAGGAGAAGCGGCCTGCCTTATAACCACGAATCTGCGCATCAGGCGTAAGCTCGAAGAGCTTACGGATATCGGCAAAGACATTGGTATATGTAGCAGGGTTACTGCGTGGTGTACGACCAATAGGCGACTGATCCACAACCACAAGCTTGTCGATATGCTCCAAGCCCTCCAACGCCTCATACTTTAGAGGCTGGTCGTAGGAGCGATACAAGTGGCGTGAAAGTATTGGGCGCAGTGTGCCATTAATAAGCGAGGACTTTCCCGAGCCTGACACACCCGTAACGCAGACAAACTTACCCAATGGTATAGATACATCTACCCCCTTAAGGTTATGACCCTGGGCGCCACGAATAGTAAGCCACTTGCCATTACCCTCGCGGAGTTTCGTTGGAGGCTCTATCTTTTTGCGACCCGTAAGGTAGTCTGCCGTGATGGTATCACTCTTGCAGATATCATCATATGTGCCCACAGCCATAATCTTACCGCCACGACGGCCTGCGTATGGACCTACATCGACGATATAGTCTGCCGAGCGCATCATATCCTCATCGTGCTCAACAACGATGACTGAGTTACCTGCATCGCGCAAGTTCTTTAGGCTATTTATAAGTCTACGGTTATCCCTCTGATGCAGACCGATGCTCGGCTCATCAAGGATATACAACACATTCACGAGCTTTGAGCCAATCTGCGTTGCCAAGCGAATACGCTGCGACTCACCACCCGAAATTGTGCGCGATGCACGCGCCAAAGAGAGGTAACCCAAGCCCACATCGATAAGGAAGCCTACTCTCTCGCGTATCTCCTTCACGATATCGCGGGCAATCATCTGCTCTTTATCGTTTAGGTGCTCCTCGATATGAGACATCCACTCAGCAAACTCCGAAATAGACATTGCCGAGAGCTCGGCGATGTTCTTATCGCCGATTCTAAACTGCAACGCCTCAGGCTTTAGGCGCGAGCCACCACAAGCAGGGCAGCTCTCCACGACGAGGAACTGCTCTCTCCACTTCTCGCCACGCTTCGACTCCTCATCGACCTCGCGCATAATCCAATCCGAGAGACCCATCCACTGACATAACTGCGTACCTCCCGAGGTGCTAAACTCGGCAAGGTGGATAGTCATAGGCTCCGAGTCGCCATACAAAATTGCATTCATACCCTCCTGCGAGATAGTCTCAATAGGGTCGTCGATGGTAAAGTCGTACCTACGACCCAACATCTCCATCATCGCGAAGAGCATATTATTATGGTGCTTGCCTAAAGGCTCGATACCGCCCTCACGAATCGTGCGCGACATATCGGGCACAAGCTTACTTATCTCAAATACAGCTCGCTCACCCAAGCCATTACATACGCTACAAGCGCCCTTAGGCGAGTTGAACGAGAAGGTATGGGGCTGCGGCTCCTCGAAAGCCTCGCCCGTAGTTGGGCACATAAGGTTGCGCGAATAGTAGCGCACGCCCTCCGTACCGTAGTCATACAACATCATCGTACCCTTACCGTGGCGCATAGCCTCGCCGAGCGAGGTCATCATACGCTCGCGGTGGGCATCGCCAATAACAAGGCGGTCGATGACCATATCAATAGTATGAATCTTATATCTATCGAGCTTCATACCAGGCGAGATCTCGCATATCTTGCCGTCGATGCGGGCGTAGATATAACCCTTGCGAGACATAGTCTCGAAGAGCTCGCGGTAGTGACCCTTACGGCCCTTAACCACTGGGGCAAGGAAGGCAACACGACGACCGTTGAAGCCATCGATCATAAGGTCACAAATCTGCTTATCGGAGTAGCGCACCATAGGCTCTCCAGTATGTGGGGAGTAGGCGCGTGAAGCACGGGCAAAGAGCAAACGTAGGAAGTCGCTAATCTCAGTCACCGTACCCACAGTGGAGCGAGGATTCTTGTTGGTCGTCTTTTGCTCGATAGCGATAACAGGGCTAAGACCCGTGATGTGATCTACATCAGGGCGCTCCATATTACCCACAAACTGGCGAGCATACGACGACAAAGTCTCCATATAGCGGCGCTGACCCTCGGCATAGATCGTATCGAATGCCAACGAGGACTTACCCGAGCCCGACATTCCAGTGATGACCACAAGAGAGTCGCGCGGAATGGTAACATCCACGTTCTTAAGGTTATGCACCCTCGCACCAGTAACAGCTATCTCGCGTTTTGCCATTCTAAATAGTTATAAGACATTTCAACATCTCCTGCAACGATATCCAGCCCACAAGGTCCGCAAAGAAGACCACGATAACAACGAGCGTAAACCATCGCACAAACTTAACACCCCAACTCATTGCCCAATGCGAGGCAAGCAGAGCTCCAACAATATTGCCAGCGGCGTGCAACAAACCATGTTCCCACCATATCTGGTCGTTATAGATAAATACGGCAAGGGCAAAGGGTGTTGATAGGAATATCACAAAGCCCTTGATAACATTCGCAGTTACGATATCGAGATTCATAGTCCATATCGCAATTGCAAGAATCAAGAAACCCAAGCCAATATAGATATATCCGCCGTAGAAGCCGATAATAAAGAACAACAGATAGTGCCACCACTTAATACACAAGCCGTGACCACCAGTCACCTGCTCCTTATCCTTGCCCAATGCCAAGTAGATAAGGATTATAACCAAGACCACGCTAAGGCAGACCTTAAAGACCGTGTCGCTAACATCCGTAGCCACGATAGCACCCAAAATATTACCCAAAATCGCTGGCAAGGAGAGCAACAAGCCACTCTTTAAATGAAGCATACCCTTACGCAAGAATGCAACCGTAGCCGAAAGGTTCTGCAAGAGCACAGCGATACGGTTAGTACCGTTGGCGATACCTATCGGCATATTCATAGCCATAAATAGCGACATCGTGATAACCGAGCCACCGCCACCCAAGGTATTGATGATGCCCACCAGCACGCCCGAGAGCACGAGCAATACTATCTCATTGGTATTCAAATCAATCATAATATTGTTCTTTATAGAATTTCAAAATTATCAGCATCCCTGCTCACATTGAAGCGTGCTCTGAATCTCGCTATCTCCTCGCTCTCGAACTCCACGACCTCTACTCGCTCTCGCTCCTCGGCATCCACAACAATAACTCCTCTATGATCCACTACCATAGAGTCGCCCGAGTACTCCAACTCTGGCTCCGAGCCTACTCTATTTACACCCACTACCCACGCCTGATTCTCTATAGCGCGAGCCTCGAGCAATGTACGCCATACCGCACTACGGGATTTTGGCCACAGCGCCGTGTAGATGATTACATCGTAGTCACCACGCTGGCGGCTCCACACTGGAAAACGTAGGTCGTAACATATCTCCAAGAGGTATCGTACCCCTCGCCACTCGACAACCACACGTCTATTGCCAGCCGTAAAATGTCTATCCTCGCCACCAACCGAGAAGAGGTGGCGCTTATCGTACCACTCCACCTCGCCCGTAGGCTTTACGAAGTAGAGTCTATTATAGTAATGCTCCGCCTCCTTAACTACCACCGAGCCAACAATAGCACAGTCCCTCTTTTGAGCCACGCCCTTCATCCAATCGAGGGTACGACCATCGTCTGCAATACTCTCAGGCTCAGTTACAAAACCCGTCTGAAACATCTCCGACAGCACCACAATATCCGCCTCAACACCCTCGAGCGTATGTTCAATGGCGCGAAGGTTGGCATCTATATCCTGCCAGATGATATCTCGCTGTACTATGGCTATTCGCTGTCTCATTTGGTGGCTATATAAAATAGGTCAAAGCTCTTGTTATCAACATTTTGTAAAGAGTAATCCTCCATCGAGATATTCTCCGTAAGAGTTCTATTCTCGCTATGTAGCTTGCGTCTATTCAAGCGGTTAAGGATATCGTATGGTATCTGCAACACCCAACGAGGCATCCACCACTGCATCCTAAATATATCGAAACGTGTAATGCGCTGCACCGACTCACGGTTCTTCTCGTAGTAGCTCCAGACGCGCTCGTTTCCTCCAACACCTAAAGCCTCAACCTCGGCAAACGAGGAGAGCAACGCACCAAATTGCTCTGCTGTGTACTCCCTAACGTGCCATGGGTTACGTGTCAAGGACATAGGCCTGTTTGGGGTACTAACTATAAATTTGCCCCCCCTTTTAAGAACTCTGTGTACCTCGCGCACAAACTCCTTATCGCGCTTTATATGCTCGATAACCTGGAACGAGACAACATAGTCGAAGCTCTCATCGGCAAAGGGAAGTGGTGGCACTACACCCTCCTTAAACTCCACATTCACGGGCATAGCTCCAAGCTCCTCGCTACGCGTCTTATCCATCGTTACGAAATGCTCCACGTTGGGCGCGATGATATCTATGCCGTAGCCCGTGCCCGTGCCAATCTCGAGGACTCTGCCCCCGACACGCTTTGCAGCTTCAACATACGCCAACTTCGAACGCTGAAAGACGAAGTTGTCTGTAACATCACGCGATACTCGCTCTGCCGTCTTGATAGCCATACTCTGCTACTTTATAGTCTCGATGCCGTGCTCGGTCTGGCGCACCTTGCCCTGCTTGAGCAACATACCCAACGCGCGCTTAAACACCTTCTTGCTCATACCCGTTAGGCGAGCTACATCCTGTGGCTCACTATGATCATTAACACCAAGCACACCACCGTGCTCCTTGAGCATCTGCTCGAGCTTAACCACCGAGGTCTCAACCTCTGCAAGACCCGTCTGCTGAAGGCTCACGTCAATACGCATATCCTCGGTAATCTTACGCACCCAACCCCTTGTCTTATCGCCCACGCGAATAGGACGGAACAACTGGTTTTTGTATATCATAGCCCAGTGGCGATTGTTGATAACAACGCGATAACCAATAGGGGTCTCGAATGCCACCAACACATCTACCTCGTCGCCAACCTTCACGGTTAGAGGATCCTCGTTGTAGATAAATGGCTTAATCTTATTTGTTGCCACACAGCGACCAGTGCGTTCATCGACATACATATATACCACCGTCTTCTGACCCGCGATAACACTACCCTGCTGGTTGCGGTTAGGCAAGAAGAGATGCTTGCCAGACAAGCCCCACTCAAGGAATGCACCGTGGATGCTCTTATCCACAACCTTCAACGCTGCAACCTCGCCAACCTTAATCAAAGGCTGCTCGGTAGAGGCTACAAGGCGATCCTCAGAGTCGTGGTAGACAAAGACCTCAACCTCGTCGCCCTCCTTCATATCGAGGCGCGTAAAGCGATTAGGGAGCAATACCTCAACACCCTCCTCGTCGATAAGATAGAGACCGAAATCGGAGATGCGCGACACCTTCAAAGTCTGTATTTGACCTGTTTTCATAATTCTTTATATTATTATAAGCGTATAAAGATACGCCTTTTTCTCGGATTATGCAAATTCGCTCCTCAACTTTGCTAATTTCCCACAAATTATACTACCTTTGCCATATATGAGCGTGATAATACGACAACATCTAAAGGAGCAGGTGGCGGCACTACCCCATTCGCCCGGCATCTACCAGTATATCGACCGCAACAACAAGGTGATCTACGTTGGTAAGGCTAAGGATCTAAAGAAGCGTGTCTCTTCCTACTTTGTCGAGAGCCGTGAGCACTCGGCAAAGGTTGTCGTTATGGTGCGCCAAATTGTTGATATTAAGCACATCGTTGTTGACACAGAGCAGGATGCACTACTCCTTGAAAACTCGCTAATTAAGAGCCTACAACCGCGCTATAACATCCTCCTCAAGGATGATAAGACCTATCCGTGGATCGTTATTCGCCGCGAACCCTACCCTCGTGTGGAGTCCACGCGCCAGTTGGTGCGCGACGGCTCGCAATACTTCGGACCATACGGCTCTATTGCCACACAGCGTTCCATTCTGGAGTTTATCCGCGAGGTTGTGCCACTGCGTACTTGCAAGCTAAACCTCGCACAAGAGAAGATTGCCAAGGGTAAATACCAATCCTGCCTGCAGTACCACTTAGGAAACTGCAAAGCCCCCTGCGAGGCACTACAAACAGAGGCAGAGTATGCCGAGAGCATAGCCCTTGTACAGTCGATTTTGAAGGGCGACCTGCGCCCCGTGAGAGAGTGGCTCGAGGGTGAGATGTGGCGCGCTGCGGAGGCTCTAAAATTCGAGCTTGCAGAGGTATATAAACAGCGATTAAAGTCGTTGGAGAACTACCAGTCTAAATCGGTAATCGTAAGCTCTAAAATCGTTGACGCTGACGTATTTACAATCCTTAACGAGGGATTGGTGGACGAGGCATATTGCAACTTTATTTCGATCCGTCACGGCTCGATTGTGGCAGTGCAAACCGTGCGTATGACAACCGGTATCGACACCTCTCCCGAGGAGCTTATTGCGCGCGGTATAGAGCACGTAGTAAATGAGTTTAACCACACCCTTGCGCGTGAAGTTATAGTATCGCATCTACCCACCTCGGCAATACTCTTCAACGGCACAATATTTACCGTGCCACAGCGTGGCGACAAGGCGGAGTTGATAGCATTCTCGCTACGCAGTGCCCGCCTCTATCGTGCAGAACTTCAGAAGCGTTTGGCGGAGCGTAACCCCGAACGCCATACCGATAAACTTATGGAGGATATGCGCCGAGAGCTACATCTTGAGCGCGAGCCTCGCCACATAGAGTGCTTCGACAACTCCAACCTCCAGGGTACAAACCCTGTGGCATCGTGCGTGGTTTTCCGCGACGGCAAGCCCTCGCGCAAGGAGTATCGCCACTTCAACATCAAGACCGTGGAGGGTCCCGATGACTTCGCCTCAATGCGCGAGATTGTGCACCGCAGATACTCCCGACTTATGGAAGAGGGGGCTAAACTTCCCGACCTTATCATCGTCGATGGCGGCAAGGGTCAGCTATCGAGTGCATACGGCGTGCTTAAGCAATTGGGCATCGAAAAGAGAGTCCCTATCGTAGGTCTTGCCAAGCGCTTGGAGGAGGTATTCTACCCTGGCGACTCAGAGCCATACTACCTTAGCCGACTCGGTGAGCCACTAAAGGTTGTATGCCATATTCGTGACGAGGCACACCGCTTCGGCATCACCTTTCACCGCAAGAAGCGTAGCAATAGCTTCCTTGTAAGCGAGCTTAGCGATATCAAGGGTATCGGTCAGAAGAGCGCCGACGAGCTACTAAAACACTTCAAGAGCGTAAAGGCTATTTCTAAGGCTTCAAAAAAGGAACTTAGCGAGGTAGTGGGCATGAAGCGCGCAGAGATAGTTTTCAGCCATTTCAACTCACAAACTGCAAAATAGGCAAAACATTTCGCCCCCTATTTTGGTCGTTTCACCCGCGGAATACGACATAAAACATAACTATATTACAAGAACAATACATTAATAAACAGCCACTTACACAATAAAACCTTTCGTTTCCCCTTAACGTATAAGATTTAGATATATTTTGCAGATTGATAAATAATTTCTATCTTGCAACCAGAAACGAGATTTATTAACCATTAAAAAGCATTTGCCTATCGAAACAACTCTGCTCTTGAACTATTAAAACATAAGAGTATGAACGTGACTACATTGAGCGATCGAGTATTGCTTAATAACTACCTTTTAGGGGATAGGAGTGCTATATCTGAGCTTATAGAGCGTCATTCACGACGCGTGCGCAACTACATCGGCATAATGGTTAAGGACGATGCTGTTGCTGATGATATCTTCCAGGAGACATTCATTAAGGCGATAAAGGTTATCGACGAGGGTGGCTACACCGACTCGGGCAAATTCCTATCGTGGGTGTTGCGCATCGCGCATAACCGCGTATTGGACCACTTCCGTCGCGAGAAGTCGAGCCGTCAGATTAACGAGAAGGAGGCGGGCTA
>JAZQYM010000096.1:0-39712 GCA_045633525.1 Alistipes sp.
AAGCCAAGTAAAACAACGTTCTTTAGGTGGTTATAGCAGTGAGGTTCCACCTCTTCCCATTCCGAACAGAGAAGTTAAGCTCACTAACGCCGATGGTACTGCCTATTTAGGTGGGAGAGTAGGTAGCCGCCTCTTCAAGAGAAGATCGAAAATTCGGTCTTCTCTTTTTTATTTGCGCAGTTTTCTGACGCACCTTATTTGAATGACGATTTGGCTGTACGCCCAGTACTATCCAAATCGTCATTCTTCATTGCGGCACGCCATAAACTCTGCGCAAATAGAAAAATAGAGAGACCGAAGATTTGCTCCTTTGAAGAGGCAACTACCTACTCACAGTCTATATTAGTTAATCCTATTACATTAAACCCCTCCTTTGTCAAAGGAGGGGCTTGTTGCAAACCTACGGTTTGCCACCTTCGGTGTGGGGATGCTTGGGATAGTGTGGATAGTGTGTATTCTGGGTTGGTTGTCTATGCCGCAAGATTGAGAAAAGATGGGCTTGTTGTAAACCTTTAGTTTGCCTACCGTTGGTGGTGGGAATATTGGGTATTCTGGGGATGCTGGGTATTGTGATGCTTAGTGCGCTTGGAGTGTTGTATCTTATTGGCAAGACCACACAGTATCAATCGGATATATTGATCGTGGCGTGGGTATTATTTTTAGTATCCGTATTGTGTGTGGGTCGAGGTAGTTAAGCTGCTTCTTGCAAACATGAGGTTTGCACACTTATCATATTATACTGCATTGGCATATTGTGGATTTTGACACATAATAACTTAATATAAATAATAACGAGTCTAACAAAAACTGTTAGACTCGTTTTATAATATTTATATTATAGCTATTTCATGAGGTTTGTCAAATAGTCAATATATGATACTGCGCCACTTAGAGACATATTTTTCTTTCTAATTAGAATAGATCTTGCATCTAGTTCTTTTCCAGCGTTTATTAAGTTGATAATTTCTGTATTAAACTCATTGTCAAACATCGTTTTTGAGTCATCTACTTTTGTTATATCTAATTTTACAACTTCTTGTTTTTGTTGAGTTGTTGTTTCTTCTTCTTTATTTTGTAATATTGAATTAGACGATTCTTCTTCAATATTAGGCATAGAGTGTTGTGCTTCAATCTTTTCAATAGTTCTTAGAATTTCACCACAATAGTCAAGTTTAGATGAAATGTTAATAAAAGTATGAAGCAAAGCCTTCAGTAGTATTATTGAAAATATACTTATAATCGCAATTATAATAATTGTCCCCCCAATAGCAAAACCTGACTCTGCCCATGCAACCATGCCAAATATAGCTGTAATTATGCATCCAATTAAGCAGATAGTACATACTACATCAATTAAATTTCTTGAGGTCTGTTCAGCAGTTTCGTTAATTTCAATCTTTTTCATAGTTCTAAGATATTTAAGTTAAACAATAAGTATTGTTGCTGCAAGATGGCAACCGTTTAACTCAAAAAGAGAAGCGTGGGAGCGCTCACACCTTGAAGGGACGACCAAGTACCCATACACACGCAAGCACAACCCACGCCATAAGGCGTGGACATTTATTGTGCCTGTTGCTTGTGTGTAATAATTTGGTCGTTTTACAAGGTTCGCAACAGCCTAAATGCCATCAAAACAAATTGCGTATTCCGCAATCATTACAACAAAGTTAGCAAAATTTTTATTCCGTGGAGCTTATTTATACGAAAATTTGTAGGTCTTATGAGGTGCGAGCTATTTATCTATATACTAATATGAGCAATGAACAGTGGTGTTTTAATATTCAATAATGGCAAAATCAATCATATAGTGTTCATATCTGTTCAATAGCGTGTTTATAAACGCCCATTGATATTCAAGGGGTTGCGTAGGTCGCTGGGATATACTATCTTTGTTTTATACAAATCAAATAAAGATATTTATATGGAGAGAATTGATCAGATGAGTACACCCTTTTGTGGCGCTATGATTGAGTATATATCGCGCGGTTGTGATACCACAGAGGAGTTGGTTACCAAGGGTTACGATATTATGTGTGTACTTAGTGGCTCGTGTAGTTTCGATGTGGCTGGTCAGGAGCGTCGTGTATATGACAATGAGATACACATCTTTAATCGTGGCACTCATCTAATATCTAATCGTGTGGGTAGCGATGGTGCCTTTCGAAATATTCTGATACATATAGATAAGGACCAGCTCTTTGGGCGTGTGCGTCACTCTTCGCGAGAGCAGGAGCGTTTTGAGGAGGCTATATTGAAGGGAATATCCTCTAATATCTCTATTGATGAGTTGGCTGATATATGTTGTCTCTCTGCCTCGACCTTTAAGCGTAGGTTTAGAGAGCGATATTCGGCATCGCCGCACAAGTGGTTTCTTGGTTGTCGCTTAGAGATCGCTGCGATGATACTTCGTCAGACAGATGTGCCTACGCGCTATATTGCCTCGTTATGCGGTTTTATCAATGTCTCGCACTTTATTGCCACATTCAAGCGTCGTTTTGGTACCACACCCTCGCACATAGCTCGTCAGGTGGAGGCGGAGTAGTGGCTATTAATGCCACTCCTCTAACTGCTCACCCTCATAGTTAAAGCGGGTCTCCAATTCATCGTCGTGTACGATGCTGATGCCGTCCAAGGGGTTGTAGTCAATCGAGCTATACTTGGGCTCGATGATATAGCGACCTTTGCGGTCGATAATTCCCATCTTGCTATTTTTGAGTTGAACGACAGCGCGGTTGCAGCTGAAGTCGGTTGCCCAGATGTAGTCAGCAGCTATTACAACGTTGTCGTATTTATCCTTAAATCCGACACCATTTGCTGATGTAAATCTTCTAAGGCTCTCCACAATGGGGTATATCGTATTGCCCTCGCTATCAGTGGTGATACTATACAGGTGTTGCTGTTTAAGGCGCTCCGAAGAGGGCTTATCGGGTATAGCTATCTCATTGATTTTACGCTCTATATCCGTAAGGCTGCTCTTGTCGTTACCATAGCCAGGCTGTAGGTTATAGTTGCAGATAGTGTACCAGTCGTAGTCTATATCTACAACAATATTGCTAAGTCTTAGGTTGTTATGGCTGATATCAAGTCTCTTTAGTCGAGCCTTCAACTCCTTAAGACCGTGTAGAAGCTTGGAGCGAGATATTGTGTATATCGCCTCGCTCAGTCTGACACCATCTGGGATGCTCTCCATAAGAAGAGGTGAGCTGCCTGTGTTAAATCCGCTATGCAGTATCTCGTTCTCTATGATTTGGATATCGCAAAAGTCTACCTTTGTGGCGCACTCCACAGCCTCTCGTACCATGGCTAAACCCTTGGCAGTAATGGGTGCGTAGAAGAGTTTGGCTACATCATCTAAGCTACCCTCCATAAGTGCGATATGTTTGTCGCATAGGAAGGTCTCGGGGTCGCAGATGATATTGTGCATTGTGCGTAGTCTACTCTGCGGATATTTCAGGCTACACAGAAATTGTGATGTGGTACAGATCTCCATTTTACCTATGTTTATTACCACTCTCAGTGCCGATATCTGTTATGTTAAGTATCTCGCACAGCGACGCATTGCGTGCAAAGCACTTATATGGTCGAGTGTTGTTGTGTCCTACCATATAATCTATTATATGCTCAAGCTCTTGTGGTAGAGTACTCGACATATCGTAGAGCATCTGGCAGTCGTGGTCGTGGCTAAAGTGGTCGCACACCGAGGGAAAGAGTGTGCACTCCGAGTCATCATGTTCGTTTGCAAGGTAGATGTTTACAAGGAGTGTCGAGCCATCCTTGGTGCCTATTTGCTCAATCTCCTTAGCGATATCGAGGAGCTCTGCATCTTCGGCATCGCTGCAACAACCATCCGAGATATTTATAACTATTGGTGGAAAGCTCCTTCGATTAAAGCTATCGTCGCACCACTTCGAGATTAGATCTTTGATATATACGAAGGTCTCATACATAGGTGCTGTGCCATAGGCTTTAGGCCTTACCCATTCGTGGAGAACCATCGGCATAGTCGTGTGAGAGCCATCCTCCTCCTCGTGTACGATGTTATAGCATACGGGTTGTGGTATTACTGCGCTGAGCGTATTAATATGCACCATAGGGCTGTCGTCATGGGTGATAATTGGCTCGATGCCGTCGCCCGAGTATTGTAGAACAGCAATATCGTAGTAGTCGCGCATATTGCCATAGCGTGTTGACCGTATAACAATCTCGTCTATCGCAAAGTTGGCAATTAGTGCTGCCGCCTCCATTTTACGCATACGGGTGTTGTATAGCGTAGTCCACTCCTGCATAGATATGGAGCTGTCAACAGCGATGATTATCGCCGAACGCGACATTCGTGTTACACAACGATTATACATAGGCTATAGTAGTCGGTAGGAGCGAGCATCCGAACATAGACGCATCGATGTGTAGTCGACACCCTCGACTATAACCAAGCCTGGGCGCTTGCCAACCTCGATACTCCCCTTAGTAGCCTCGATTCCGAGCGCTTTAGCGCCATTGATGGTGGCGTATGTGAGAAGTCGCTCGAGGGGTATATCTCCCATAAGTAACATATTATCGACCATCGACAGTCTGCGTGCTGAGGCTAATGAGTCGGTGCCTATGGCGATGTTTACGCCCATATCTTCAAGTAGCTCTACGGGTGGACGCAGATTGGATATATAACGGTTGGACTCGGGACATAGCACCCAAGTAGCACACTGTGGTAGGGCGCGCTCGATGGTCTCGACATCGCTCATCGTAGCGCAGGTAGCGTGTACAAGGAGTAGGCGACTCCCATTCGGTACGCAATTGGCTACGCGCGCGGCTGGGGATGTGTGGTGTAGAAACTCACACGTCCACCCCATTCTGCTGTACCACTCTGCGAGTGATCCCTTGTCTTCATATAGTAGTGCCTCATTCTCTGACTCAAGGAAGTGGAGTGAGAGTAGTGGGCTATACTTTTGGCAGATGTAGTTGAACTCATGCTCCTGCACTGAGTATGTGGAGTGTGGTGTAACACTTGCGTTCTGATACTTCGTAGCCAGACTCTCTAATGGTGTGGTATCGTGGTTGTTGAGTCCGAAGAACTCGAACATAGTCTTATACTCGATATTTGAGCACTCCTTGATGGCCATTGCAAGGTCATCGTTGGCGATATCTGCAACCGCTTCGATGCCCTGCTCCCACATTATAGCGTCGGCTACGGATGCTGCGTGTAGGCGCTCCTCGGTGGTGTAGTTGCCACGCACACGACCTATCTCCGAGGCGAATGTGGCGTAGCCACCACCCTCGGCAATAGCTCCACGAAGATAGGAGAGCTCGAGGTGGCAGTGGGCATTTACCATACCTGGAATAAGGATGCCAGGGTAGAACTCCACGTGGGCTTCACTGTCGATATTCGCAGAGCATTCAACGGCGGTAATGGTGCCGTTGCTATCTACATCTACGATGATATTGCGCTCTAAGAGACCATTAACGAGCGCGTAGTGCGATGCTATCCTTCGTGTCATAAGATGGGGAATCTATGAGTGTTGAATCGCTAAGCTCTATAATCTTGACTGTATCCTGAGTAAAGCCAGTCATTAGGTCCTTATTAAAGATTGTGATATTTAGTTGCTCATTGTAGAGGCTATCTACCGAGATATCTGTTGGTAGCACTCTCACGACTTTGAAGTTGTGGATAGTGATATCTGGCAACTTCGACTCTTCGTTGTGAGGGTGGTAGTACATATTTACCACCAACTCCTGATGCTGGGTGTCGGCACTGAACTTACGTGTATATGTGCCCTTGCGGTAGCGGCTGAGCATCATAGTATGGCGTAGTGCGTGTGTTGAGTCGCTCTTGACGAGGTATGCCTCCACGCGTGAGTTGCGGTTCTCGTCGAGGGTGTCGACAAGGTAATCGAATGTCACGGTATACTCGCCAGCCACTAAATCCTTGATGTGGATTCGGAGATTGTTGGTGTCGCGGAGCTTATTTACACGTATAAGCGTGTCGCTATAGATGGTACGTGTATAGGCACGTTTTGCAAAGTTGTCGATGGTATCGAGCACAACGATCTTGCGCTGCTCCTCCTTATACTCTCGCTCCAATCTCTCGCTCACGTCGTGCATAATATCGCTAATACGCGAGCTCTTGCGCTCGTTGATAGTGGTCAACGTGTGTTGTAGATCACGCATCGTGTAGCCATAGCGCTCGAAGATTGGCTCATAGATGTATAGCGAGTCGGAGTTGATATCTGCCTCCGAGATATAGGCATTTGCCACGAAGGCATCGTGGAAAATCTTTACCAAAATATTATCTGGGATAACCTTTGGTCCCGAGCAGGCTACAACTAAAAGTGATAGTATGGCGATGGTGGCTCTCTTAATTCTCATAACGACCTCCCTTTAATCTTGATTTTACTGTTAGTGTTGATATTACAGTTCCCATTGTCATCACAATTACTACGACAACAACTATATCTACGATGCTAAGGCTCACAGGATAGCTCTCCAAGATGCTACCTCCAGGAATCTTAACAACACCGTAACTCTTCTGTATAAGTGTGAAGCCTATTCCGAGCAATGCTCCGAGCAGTGTTCCTGCCGACGAGAGTAGCATACCCTCGCCAGTAAAGATATTGCATACGAGCCTTTCGGATGCACCCATTGCGCGTAGGGTGGCTATATCGCGACGCTTCTCGGTCATTAGCATCACTACCGAGCCTACGATAGCAAATGTAGCTACCAAGGCTATAAGTGCGCCGATAAGCACTATGGCGAACTTCTCCATTCTCAGAATAGCGTTTATCGAGGCATTCTTCTTATCGCGCGTGAGGATATCGAACTCCTCGCCTGCGATAGCAGAGATGCTTCGGGCAATGCGCTCAGGGTCGCTTTCGGGGGCAATCTTTATCGCTATGCCCGAGATTCTATCCTCGTAGTTGAGCAACTGCTGCGCACTGCCTAAGTCGATGAGGGCAACGCTCTCATCTATCTGCGCATTGGCAGATATTATGCACCCCAAGTGTGTGCGGAGCTTCGAGATACCGCTTGTGGGTAGAAGGGTCGAGAGCTGCTTGCGGTTCAGGGCGTAGAGCTCGATCTCGGTGTCGATGCCGTATGCCCCTATGGATGTGGCTAATGATGTTCCAAGTGCCATATCGCCATACTCAAGCGCTGTTAACGAGCCGCGTGCTACATATCTTTCGAGGTTCATAACATCGAAGTAGTTTGGCTCCACGCCGCGAATCTCTATGGGGTACTGTCGTCCCGATGCCGAAGCCATTACGCTCTGCTCAATAAATGGTGTTGAGCATACCACGCCCTCTATCTCTGCAAGTCTCTCAAGATCGATAGCCTCCTCGTGGAAGGTTTGACCGCGCTTGGCTACAATCTCTATATCGGCATCTATGGCGGTGTTGAGCTCCTCGATGCTGTCGGTAAGACCGTTGAACATCGCAAGGAGTATTATCATTGCTGCCGTGGGCACTGCCACCGCCACGAGGCTCACCCAGGCAATGATGTTTATCACCGAGTGTGACTTCGGTGAAAACATATAGCGCAGAGCAAACCTCCTCCAAAGCATAGCTAACCGAGAATTACTCCTTTAGAAGGTTGTCGATGTTCTCGATATACTCCAACGAGTCGTCGATAAACCACTCCAACTCTGGTACGATCTTGAGCTGGTTGCGGATACGACCTCCGAGGAGCTTACGCACGTACCAACTCTTCTCCTTGATAGCCTCGAGGATAGCATTGCTACGCTCGAATGGGAAGATACTAATGTATAGCTTGGCGTATGCCAAGTCTGGAGATACACGCACGGTAGTCACCGTCACGAGTGAACCACGAATGGTATCTGCCAAATCCTTCTGCAAAATCTCAGCGATGTCGCGCTGTATTTGGCGCGCAATCTTCTGCTGTCTTGTACTGTCCATATATTTCTCTATCCTTAAATTATTAATTTTCTCTGTTTTGTTATCTACGTGATGTGCCTGGACGAGAGTTCTTGCCACCACCAGCATTGCCCTTTTGCTGACCGCCCTTGTCGTTGCCACCCAGGTTGCCAGACTGCTGCGAGAAGTTGAAGGAGTCTAAGCCTCGCTCCTTCTTAGGTCGTTCCACAAACCACTCGTCGAAGCCTCGAGCATCAAAGCGCCAACCTATGGTAACCAAGAACGTAAGGTTGTCGATAGGCGAACGAAGTGGCTGATATCCAAATGGATTCATACTGCCGTAGCCGCCATCTGTATCGTTTGAGTAGTACTTATTTCGGTTTTTGAGGATATCCGAGTAGCCGAAGTCGTACTTAGCCTTGAGACCAACCTCCACTTGGTCGAAGAGCACTGCAAAGCCTGCGCCACCAGCCAAGCCGTAGCCAAAGCGGTTGTCGCGAGGAATCTTCCACTCGTACTTGCCACCAGGGTGTCTATTGTTCTGATACTCATAGGTCGATGATATGTTGTAGGAGAATACCACAGCTGCCTCAAGGTATAGTCTTAGGCGGTTGTTAGCCGCGTAGACGTGGGGTTGCCATACGAAGGGCATCATTATAGAGTTAATCCTACGTGTGTAGTACTCGTAGTGGTGGATAACCTTCTCATTGCCCATATCGTCGATGATAGTCTCAGGGTTATCATAGTAGGCGAACGAGAAGCCTCGCTGCACGAAGTCCAAGTCGAGACCTATGGCTCCCACAAAGCGTGGCTTAGGGCTATAGAAGCGCCACGACATACCAAACGACTCGCATCCTGCGACCGTTTTGGTAACCTCCGAGGGGTAGAATCGTGCATACGAGAGACCCGTACCTCCCGAAACCGAGAGCGTATGCTGTGCTGTTGCGCGCTGGGAGCATAGTAGGGCAACCGCTACAAGCGCTCCTGCGAGAATAGTCCTTATCTTTGTTCTGTTTGTCATTGTCATTCTTATCGTTGCATATTACCACCCATAGAGCCATTGCGTAGACCACCGCCACCAGTGCTGCCACCGAAGCCACCACCTGTAGTGCCTCCACCAAGACCACCCATTGCGCCGCCGAATCCCATACCAGAGCCCTGGTTATTCTTCTGCTTGGACTGCTCCTGTCGTTTCTTAGCCTCCTCCTCAGCAAGTTTCTTTAGGCGTGCATCCTCTTTGTCGTTGAGAAGCTTTATCAGTGACTCCATAGTTACTGGGGCAAAGAGCTTGTCCATATCTACATCCAAGTCGTACTCCCAATTCTCCTTCGTGGTGATTAACTCCACGCCATCCTCGTTTTTGAAGATCTCGGTACGCTCAGGCTGACGCATAAGCACCATATCACCAGTATCCCACTTGCCGTTGGCATTCATATCCTCCACCACGCGGAGCATAACATCACCTGGTGTAACATACTCGAAGGTATATTTTCCTGGGGTTACGTTGCTAATCTCCTTCTGCACCTTACCCTGAGCGTTGGTTAGCTGCATGATATACTTCGCCTTAGGGTGTGTGCCTGTAACCTTAACGTTTATAAGGGCAAACTTATCGGGATTCGAGCCTGTGTATGAGTATTTGAGCGTGTCGTTGCTCTCGCGAGCAACATTCTCGAATGTGCCAGCAGGTATCAACAACTCATACTTTGCATTAGGCTCCCACTCGGTCTGCAGACGATACTTCTGTCGGTTAATCGTATCTTGAACGAAGTGGAATTTCACATTTTGTGGTTCGGTAATCTCCTCCGAGGTCATAGTCATCGATATCGCTGCAGTGTCGAACTTGGTAAGTGGGTAATCGAACTCCATATTGAACACCTTATCCTTGTTGTAGTCGCCCGACGAAGGTATGGTAATCTTGAATGGGTTTGGTACCTCAGGCTCTACCCACTCCTCGCCATTCTTCTCAGCCTTCTCGCGCTCCTTCTCCAACTCCTCGCGCTTCTTGCGCTCCTCCTTCGTTTCGACCTTCACCCACGCAAGGCGTAGCTTATCGGTGGTCTCCACAAGGTTGTTTAAGGAGTCGTGCTTGAAGTAGGTAATTTCGCCCTTGATAGTATCTGGTAGCTCCTCGGGCGCCATATCGAACCACAACGCCACGGTATCTTTGCCCACGGTCTTAGGGTCATAAATAACCCTATCCTCTGGGATTGAGTCGAAGCGGATGCTGGTAACCTCAGGGTTTGGAGCGCCGAAGTAGAGCATCGCCTTATGTTTGTTTAGACGCTCCTGCGCCGAGAGGGTCTGGCGTGTAAAGCGACGATCCTTGAACATGCGGAAGTAGAGCTGTGGGTCTGCCGACGGGTACTTACGCAACGAGTCGAACCAGATGTAGAAGCCTGGCATATTCTTAGGGTTGTAGACCGTATCGAGGAAGCCTATTTGGTCTATTGATGGCTCATACTCCATATTGCCATTCGTATCCTCAAAGGCGTAGATGCGGTAGTCCACAGGCTTGAGGTTCTGGGCGATGAAGATACCATTCTTCTCGGCACGCGCGATAACATCTGGCTTATGCTTAAACATCGTAGAGTCCCAATCCTTAGGGCGCTCCACAGAGTCGGCAATAAAGAAGTAGATAAAGGACTTACTCACAGAGTCCGCCTTATAGGAGTCCGCCGTATAACCCGACATATACATCGAGTCAATCTCGGGACCTGTCGAAAAGACGTAGCGCATAGAGTGTAGCGGGTTACCCTCGTTGTTGTCCGAAATAGACGAGCCAAAGTTTATGGCGTAGGTCGTATTAGGTTTTAGGGTATCCTTTATCGTCACCACGATAGCCTGACCACGACGCACCACCGATGGCTTCTTCTTCATCGCTGGAGAGGTGTACAACTCCTTTTGTAGATCCTTAATTTGGACATACTCGTTGAAGCCAATCAAGATCTTTGGCGTGTGGAGTGTGTCGATATTTGTGGTGAAGTTGTTAGGCTCCATATAGATGATGACGGGCGGAATGGTATCCTTCGGACCTCCCGTAGGTGTCATCGTCGAGGCACACTTGGTAAAGAGTGCGCCACCAAAGAGTAGAACTATTGCCACAGATATCAGGCGTGTGATGTTTTGTACTATGCTGTTATGCTTTCTCATTCTTAGATTTATGCTACTTTATTTGTTGTTGTTCTCCTCCTCTGGGTTCTCCTCCTCTACTGGCACAAGGGGCTCACGCTCCATATCGGGGAATGGGTTGACCATATCCCAGCCATTGGCATTGCCGCTCTTCTTGAAGGCGTAGAGGTGTAGTTGTGCCATAACCTCTGGGAGATTTACTGGTGTCTCGTAGGTGCGGTAGGCGTAGAGCTGGTTGGTCTTATCCACAACCACAAGGAAGGTGTACTGCGACCATAGCTCCAAGCTAATCTGATACTCCTCCGCAGGGTCGTAGGAGCCATATACCGCGGGGTTGGAGATTCGTATGTTGGCGTTGTCCTTGTTTGTAGCAACGCGGTTGAGGGCATCCTCCCACGTCTCCACCCCCCATTTTGTACCCTTCTCGACATAGAAGGCGTATGCCTCGATATCGTGCGTGGTCTTTAGAATAGGGTCTGTAGCGACATTCTGCGAGTATAGGGCGATGCGAAAGCGTGTACCCTGCCTCTCCTCTTGGAAACATCCCACCATTGCAACAAGGGCTACAACGAGGGCTACTATTTTGGTTAATCTTCTCATAATCATATTACTTCTCTTTGTTCAAAGCCTCGAGCATCATTCGTGGCGTAAGGCTTAGTGCTGGATGCCTGCGCTCGGGGACTATATCTACTACGGGGCGCAAAGCATACTCCCTCTCATTCAAAAAGTGGTAGGGTATGGTGAGCCTGCTATCATTAAACGAGCTATCGCCGTAGAAAATTATATCTATATCGATAGGGCGTGAGGCGTAAGCCTCATTCTTCTCCTCTTTAACCCTCTGCTCCACTTCGCGGTCACGACCAAGCAGCGCCTCAATTAGGTTTATGCGTCGCAATACCTCGTAGGCATCGAGTTCTGTGGTGATCTCCACTGCCTCGTTTACAAACTCTCTCTCTGAGGTAAAGCCATACGCCTTGCTGCGATGGCTCTGTGAGGTTTTTATAACCTTACCCACTGTGATATCTATAATCGAGATAGCCTTGCTAACAATCTCTTGAGCCTCGATATCATTAGAGCCCAACAACAACACTACACTCTGCTCTCCCATTATTGCAATCTGTTGATCTGCTTCGACACGGCAAGGGCGAAGTGGGTGAATACTATACGTGGTGCACCATTCTGTGCTATCTGGAGCATTGCACGCTCTATCTCCTCGACCAAGAACTCTATATTCTGGTTGCCGATATATGGAGCAAAATTACGGCAGAACTTCTCCTCCTCGCCCCAGAGGTAGCTCAACGAGCCAAGACCTGCGTGGAGCATATAGCTCTCGCGCAGTAGGCGTACTGAGTGTAGGAAGAACTGTCGCTGACCCTCGCGTGAGAGTGCCGAGATGTCGTCTGCCCACTCGAAGAGCTCAAGGTGTTTATCGTTGTAGCTAAGACGCATAAGACGCACAAAGAGCTCGAATGATGTGGCGCGTATCTCGTCGGTCTCGCCACGCAAAAGCTCCCTAAGCTCGAGCATCGAGCCATTAGCCAAGCGTGCCATGGTGTGTGCCTCGTGTTCGCTCTTGCCCTCAGCCATAGCTATGCGTTTGAGGGTCTCGATATCGATACGACCTACCGAGACCTCCTGCGTACGTGAGGTTATGGTTTGTAGAAGGAGCTCGGTATGCTCCGAGACAAGGATAAAGAGTGTCTTCTCCCAAGGCTCCTCCAAGATCTTTAAAATCTTATTCGCTGCCTCCTGATTCATAGCCTCAGGAAGCCATATAATCATCGCCTTATAGTCCGACGAAAAGCTCTTAAACTGGAGCTTGCGGATTATCTCCTCCGACTCCTTAGCCGATATGAGACCCTTCATCGTCTTGCCAAGGTCGAGCATCGAGTACCACTCCTCGGCAGAGAAGATGCCCTCCTTTTGATGCCATATCTCGCGCCACTTATCGATAAACATATCGCTTGTTACCACCTCACCCGACTTCTTCTCGCGCTTATTTACGGGGAAGACAAAGTGGAGGTCGGGGTGGGCAAGAGCCTCTATCTGCTGGCACGAGGGGCATACACCGCACGAGTCGCCATCGTGGCGATTTCGGCAGAAGAGGTACTGCACGTAGGCAAGGGCTAAGGGTAGCGTGCCGAAGCCAGCCTCGCCACTAAAGAGTTGCGCGTGGCTAACACGCCCAGCATCTATCTGTGCGCGTAACCTCGCCTTTAGTTCGTTGTGTCCTATGATATCAGCAAATCTCATCGTATAAATCTTCCAATTATCGACTTTAGAAGTCTCTTAACATCAATCTTCTCGCGCCATACCGCATAGCATATCGCCACGATAAAGAGCGCAATATTTCCCGCTATGGCGATACCCCCTCCAAGAGGCTTGATGCAGAGCACCGAGATGGCGTAGGCAACACCGCCCACCAAGAAGTACTCGCCTATGCGTGCCAAGTCGTAGGGTATAGGGTAGTGCTTTCTGCAGAGCATATAGCTCCATACGACCATAGCACCCTCCGCCACAAGGCGCACCCACGCAGCGCCACGATAACCCAATCGAGGCACTAACACGAAGCTCAGGGCCACCGTGATAAAGAGACCTAAGAAGGTGATAGACATAGCATATTTTGTCTTCTCCTCTCTCTTATACCAGAACGAGAGGTTGAACCATATACCTGCCAAGACATTCGATAGTAGCACCACTGGGAGGATATCTATGCCCTCGCGGAAGTCACGACCCACGATAAGGGCAAACAAATCGCTAAAGAGAGTAATGCCGAGGAATATCACCATTGAGGCGATAACAAAATACTTCATCGATGCGGCATTTGCCTCCTTGAACTCCTCCTTCTTGAAGCCCGCAAGGAAGAATGGTTCGGCTGCCAAACGATACATCTGCGTGAAGAGCGTCATCACAACGGCAATCTTGACTATAGCGCCATAGATGCCGAGGTCTGCCATTGCTGTAGCCTCGGGGGTGAGGTACTTAATCATCTGGCGGTCGATAAACTCGTTGGCTGTACCCGCAATACCGCTAATAAGCAGTGGTAGCGAGTAGATGAGTATTTTGCGCGTAAGGGCTTTGTCGATGCGAGGTATGACCCTATCTGTTGAGGGTAGCAACGCTATGAGTGTCACCACGCTGGCTATAAGGTTGGCTATTAGCACCCAACCCACACCAAACTCTGTGGAGTAGAGTCCAGCCATACCGAAACCTATGGCGAGTGTGACGTTGAGCAATACGCTCAGTGCCTTGAGCAATACAAAGCGCATAGCACGCCCCTGCTCACGAAGACGCGAGAAGGGTATCATCGCAAAGACATCGAGCATAACGATGGCGGCTACGATGGTGACATACTCTGGATGTGCCACGTAGACAGCGCCCATAACGCGGGATATAGGCTGGCTAAAGAGCAATACCGCCACGAAGAAGATAAGAGCATTTAGCGATGTGAGTCCCCAGGTTGTGGCAAAGACACGGCGCTTCTTCGCCGCCACATCGCCACCCTCCTCCTCAGCACGTGTGGTGAAACGGAAGTAACTCGACTCCATACCCATAGAGAGTAACACCAACGCAAAGGGAATAAGTGCGTATATATCAGTCACGATACCATACTCACCCTGGTCAAAGATGCGGGTATAGTAGGGCGTAAGCAGATAGTTTAGAAACCTTACAACTATCGTGCTGATGCCATATATTGCCGTCTGTTTAGCTAACTTCTCTAACATATCTCCTCGGCGCACCTATATTTATGCGCATATCGCGACAAAGATAGAAAAAAAAAGTGAACTTTGCGATTAAGGTGAGAGCAAAACAAGATTTTTTTGTTTTGCCGAGCCGTAGCAAAGTCGAGGCATTACGAAGTTTTGCCTCAAAGGTGTGGTGCGCTTCGCGCAGAGATTTGATTTTTGAAACATAACGACTACGCAGACAGCTGGACACCCGACTTTGTTTTGTCTGTCTGTCTCGGTTCTCTTTTGAAATTACTAATTACTCATTGCTCATTACACATTATTTTTTCCTATCTTTGCCCTATAAACTATTTCAAATATGGGCATAACACTACATTATAGTCGTAGAGCTACTCACGAGGTTAGCTTCGCTGGGGTGAAGGTTGGAGGAGGTAATCCTATCTCGGTGCAGTCGATGACAAACACCCCAACAGCAGATGTTGAGCGCACCGTAGCGCAGGTTGCGAGCATCGCCCGCGAGGGTGCCGATATCATACGTCTTACGGCGCAGGGAAAACGCGAGGGTGAGGCGTTAGGATCTATTATGGATAGCCTTAAAAATAAGGGTATTAGCACCGCTATTGTTGCCGATATTCACTTCACGCCAGAGATTGCAATGATGGCTGCAGAGGTGGTCGATAAGGTGCGCATTAACCCTGGTAACTTCCGTACTACGAATGGCGAACTTAGCCGTCTTATTGAGATCTGCCGTCGTCGCGGTGTGGCGTTGCGTATAGGTGTCAACCATGGCTCGTTGGCAAAGCGTATCTTCGACGAGTATGGCGATACCCCTGAGGGTATGGTGGCGTCGGCAATGGAATTTCTACGAATGTGCCGCCAGGAGCAGTTTGATAATGTTGTAGTGTCGATGAAGTCGAGTAATACCCGCGTTATGGTGCACGCCTATCGTCTCCTTGTTGAGGCTATGGCGCGCGAGGGTATGACCTATCCTCTACACTTGGGTGTTACGGAGGCTGGTGACGGCATCGAGGGTCGTATAAAGAGTGCAGTGGGCATAGGCGCATTGCTTGCCGACGGTATCGGAGATACGTTGCGTGTCTCGCTTACCGAGGATCCAGAGAATGAGATCCCTGTTGGTCGTATGATTGTGGACTATATCGCAAGACGTGAGGGTGAGTTTGAGCTCGAGAGCGATGCGCAATATTCGCCTACCGAGTTCCGTGCTCGCACTACTGCTAAGCCAATCATCCATAGCGAGATAACTTCGAATTATAAGGTTGTAGAAGCCCACTCGGCAAATCCTACGCATGAGTGGCGCGCAGCGATATTAAATAGTGCGGATACTACGCCTGTAGTGCTACGTCGTCGCTATGATGAGAGCGACAAGGAGCGCGTGGCAATATACGCGGCAATAGATATGGGAGGACTCCTCATAGATGGTCTTGCTGATGGTGTTTGGATTGATGCTCCAGCCCTCAGTCAGGAGGAGATAAAGGATATAGAGTTGATTCTGTTGCAGGCATCGCGCTTGCGCTTCTCGCGTACCGAGTATATCGCTTGTCCAAGCTGCGGTCGCACGCTCTACGATATTCAGGCAACCTTGGCGCAGATTAAGGCGCGCACCTCGCATTTGAAGGATTTGAAGATTGGTGTTATGGGTTGCATCGTGAATGGTCCTGGTGAGATGGCAGATGCCGACTATGGCTATGTAGGCTCATCGCCAGAGCATATTACCCTCTACAAAGGTAGGGAGGTTGTAGCGCGTAATATCCACCAGAGCGAGGCTATAGATCACCTTATCGAGATTATTAAGCGCGATGGTCGCTGGCACGAGCCAGAGGCTTAATCTAAGGCTCTTTCAGTAGCAATGTCGTTTAAATCCTATAAGGCGCGTGGCGTGGTGCTCGGCACTCTTAAGTATGGCGAGAAGGGGGTTATTGTGCATATTCTCACCGATGTTGCTGGTCGCCAAAGCTATATGGTGCAGGGTCTGCGTACCACGGCTAAGGGATCAAAAATGGCGATGCTACAACCTATGTTTGCTGTTGAGTTTGAGGGACTTGTGTCGTCGAAGATGTCGATGCACAGAATGAAGGACCTCGCGCCAGGCATCGTGCTACACTCCACCCCTTTCGATGTGCGTAAATCTACTATGGCGCTCTTTATGGCGGAGGTGTTGCATCGTTTCGTTAAGGACAACGAGCAGACTGAGGGTCTGTTCGATTTCGTGTGGGCGTCTGTCGGTGCGTTGGATGCCTTGGAGGAGGGTATCTCGAACTTTCATTTATGGTTTCTTGCCAATCTTAGCCGTTTGTTAGGCTTTGCTCCTGATAATGAATATGTTGATGGCGCGTGGTTTGATATCCGTGAGGGTCATTTTACCCCCCATGCCCTCTTCCCAAGTATGGCTCTTACACCTGAAAATGCGCGTCTGCTCCACGATATGTTGGAGTGCGATGTCCGCTATCTCGGCGAGATTGGTCTTAACCACGACGAGCGTCGCAACTTTCTCGATGCTATGTTGAGATATTATGCTTTCCATTTCGATGCTATTCATTCGGTTGAGTCGCTTCGTATCCTAAGGGAAGTTTTCTAAAGAAAAATGTGTAGTTCCCGACATTTTTATTATATTTGCATGGCTTATTGTTGTTTGTAATTGAAAACAGAGTTCTACATAGCACGGAGGCTCTCTAAGCGAGAGGCGGGAAATAAGGCGGGCGTTATGGAGCGTGTGGCTGTGGTGGCTACAGCTGTGAGCCTTGCCGTTATTATTGTAACCCTCTCGGTGGTGGTGGGCTTTAAGCAGGATCTACACCAGCTTATCTCGGGTGCTACGGCAGATGTTACGATCACAGCGCCTCAGAGTGGCGGTGTAGTCTCGAATGTGGGAGTGCCACGTTGCGATGCTGTGGATAGGGTGCTTGAGGATGAGCGTATTGAGCGCTGGAGCTGCTTTACTACGAAGGAGGGCGTGCTTAAGAGCGATGATAATATCGTAGGTGTGTTGCTAAAGGGTGTGGATAGCCTCTACAACACCGATTTCTATGCCGAGCGTATTGTTGCGGGAGATATGCCTACGTTGGGTGGTGAGCCTCGTAAGAAGGAGTTGCTACTTTCGGAGCGCGTGGCGCAGCGGATGGATGCCAAGGTTGGCGACCGCATTGAGATGGTCTTTGTGGATGAGCATAGTGGTGTTCTGCGCGATAGATTTGTGGTCTCGGGGCTCTATGCGACAGGTGTGGAGTTTATTGATAATAGCTATGCTATCACCGATATACGCAATGTCTCGCGCCTCTACAACGAGGATATGCTTACGGGTTACGACCTATGGCTTAAGGAGGGTGTCGATGCCGAGATGTTTGCTAAGGATATGGACCTCAAACTCTTGGAGTTGTACTTCACTGAGGGGGTTAATATCGAGGCGTTCTCGATGCAGCGTATCTTCCCGACAGCCTTTAATTGGTTGGCTACGCACGATGTCACGGCATTGGTGGTGGTGATAATAATGATTGTGGTGGCGCTGTTAAATATGACTACCTCGCTGCTAATCATCGTTATGGAGCGCCAGCGTATGATTGGCGAGTTGCGCGCTTTGGGTATGCGTCGAGGTTCGGTTATACGACTCTTCGTATTCCGTGCGTTATTTATATTGGGCAGAGGTGTAATCTGGGGTGTGGCTGCAGGTCTTGTATTGGTTGTGGTGCAGCATATTTGGAATGTAGTGCCCTTACCAGCAGAGGGTTACCTCTTGGATGCAGTGCCTACGGCGATGTGTTGGGGTTGGTGGATAGCGACCACTGCGGGTGTTGTGTTGACAACAATGCTCTTTATGCTTATCCCCGCAGCCTTCTCAACACGTATATCACCCTCGGTAGTGATGCGTTACGAATAGAAAAAGTGAATTATGAAACCATATAACCAGGAGCAGAGTAAAAAGGAGCAGGTGGAGATAATGTTCGACAATATCGCACCTACATACGACAAACTAAACCATATTATGTCGCTCAACATCGACCGCGTATGGCGACGACGTGTTATGCGCATCGTACGCCGTGCTAAGGCACACAAGATTATGGATGTGGCAACGGGCACTGGCGACTTGGCTATCGCTATGGCTAAGCGTGTCGACCGCATACAGATTCTCGGTGTCGACCTCTCGGAGGAGATGCTCGCCGTGGCGCGTCGTAAGGTCGAGAAGCAGGGCTTGGAGGAGCGTATAATGTTGGCTAAGGGTGATGCCGAAAACCTCGATATGGTGAGTTCGGAGAGTATCGATGCCGCTACCGTAGCCTTTGGTGTGCGTAACTTCGAGAATATAGAGCGCGGTCTAAGCGAAATTTACCGCACGCTGAAGCCTGGAGGTAAGCTTGTGGTGTTGGAGTTCTCGATGCCTAAGAATAGACTTGTGCGCTGGGTGTATAGTCAGTATGCACATCGTCTCCTGCCACGTATTGGCGGTATGATCTCGAAGGATAAGAAGGCGTATACCTACCTCCCAGATTCTGTGGAGGAATTTCCAGCGCCAGAGCGCTTTGCTGAGATTTTGCGCGGTGTGGGCTTTAAGAGTGTTAAGACACGCTCGCAGAGCTTTGGTATTGCCTATATCTACGATGCAACAAAGTAATGATTATGAAAGTGTTGCAAAGTTTTATTGCTGCCGTATGCTTTGTGCTACTATCGGTGGTGCGCGTTGATGCCTGCACGGGTGGTGGTGAGGAACGCCTTACGTTTGAGGGCTTTAAGCGTGTTACGCACCTCTCGACTTCGGGTATGAATCTATGGGTTGAGGTTACGAATCGCAGTTGCTGGCGTATGGTTGTTGTGGAGGCTGAGGTTGATATCTATGTTGAGGACGCAAAGCGCCTAACCCTTTCGCTTAGAGATAGGGTCGAAGTGCCTCGCAAGGCCACAACAGAGGTGTTGATACCGATACGCATTACCTCGCACTCGATGTTCTCGATAGTGGGTATCATTGGGCGTATAGCCACTGGTCGTAGGGAGGATATAACCATTAACTATCGTCTGCGCGCAGGTACGCCACTCTTTAAGCGTACCTTTGCCGAGGAGGGTGTTCCGGTTGAGGTGTTGCTCGATGAGTTGGATATGCCCGAGAGCGAGATTGGAATATTGGAACGACTTTTAGATTAGCAATTTAGGATAGTATGAGATACTTTATTTTTATTATTGCGCTATTTGTAGGTCTCTCTGCCTCGGCGCAAAACGTGGAACGTGTACGTCATAATCTGCTTAATGGCTCGGAGAGTGGAGGACGAGTCGTTGTCTTGGAGGGTGATGGCGTAAACGATGCCGTTACAGCTGTGGAGTCGCAGCGCCACACGAGAACTATTGAGGGCTATCGTGTTGTTATCTACTCGGATAACGGTCAGTATGCTAGCGACCATGCTCGCTCGGCGTATGGTGGTTTCAAGTCGCACTTCCCAGGTATTAGCGCCTATTTAGTCTACGAGAGCCCATACTTTAAGGTCTCTGTTGGTGACTGCATTTCTATGGAAGAGGCTCAGATGCTTATTTCGAAGATTCAGGGCCACTATCCTACTGCGTTCCCTCGTCGAGAGAAGATTAGCTTGGATGAGCTAAAGAGGGCTCCAAAGTACGATGCGGAGCCTATAGATAGCTTGGCGCTCCCAGTTATCAATGTTGAATAGTAGTTGTTAATGATACTTTTCTGTTCAAAAAGTTGGAAGGATAGAATTTATTTGCTACTTTTGCGCTGTTATTTTGACGAAAAAGCACTGAATATATCGCTTTTATTAATTAATATTTGTGTGATTATGAAGAAGATTTTTACATTCGCTATTATGTTCGCTGCTGTAGCAATGGTTGCTTGCGGTGGTCAGACTAAGAAGACTGAGGCTGTTGAGGCTGAGGCTGAGGTAGTTGAGGTTGCAGAGGTAGCTGAGGAGGCTTGCTGCGAGGAGTGCGCTGAGGCTTGCTGCGAGGAGTGCACTGAGGCTGAGGCTCCAGCTGAGGCTCCAGCTGAGACTGTAGCTGAGGTTGCTGAGTAATTACTACTCCAAACCAAAACAATGGGGCGTATCCTGATGGATGCGCCCCATATCTTTTATATGTGCTACGGCTCGGTGCAAGACTACTTTTGCTTATCTAATTGCAGACGCACCGACTCCTCGTGGATTGCACTGAATATCTGGTTGATAAACTTTGGCGATAGACTCACTGCCTCGGCACGCGACTCGGCAAGAAGAAGTAGCTCATTGTAGCGGTCGTGCTGTACAACAGCCATATTGTGCGCGTGCTTATACTCGCCAATGGCGCGCGCTACATCCATACGCTCTGCCAACAGCTCTATAATGCGATTGTCTATAGAGTCGATATGTAGTCGGTACTCGTTTAGCGCATCTCGACCTACTGGAGTGCGTCGCCACTGTAGCGTCGAGATTAACTCCGCAAGCTCTCGAGGTGTAATCTGCTGTGCAGCATCGCTTAAAGCGCACTCAGGCGATGGGTGGCATTCAATCATAAGTCCCGAGAAGCCGATGTCGAGCGCCTGCTGCGATAGCTGTGCAATAAGCTCCTTGCGACCACCGATATGGCTGGGATCCGAGAGTATTGTAAGCTCTGGCAGACGGCGGTGTAGCTCGATAGGCACCGACCAGTGTGGGTCGTTGCGGTAGGTTGGTGTCTGCTGGGTGCCAAAGCCGCGGTGTATAGCACCAAGACGGCGCACGCCGCTATTATATATGCGCTCTATAGCACCCACCCATAGGTCTACATCTGGGATAACGGGGTTTTTTACAATCACCGTTGTGTCAATACCACGCAGCGCATCTGCAATCTGCTGTGTAGCAAAGGGATTTGTCGTTGTACGTGCACCTATCCATACACCGTCGATACCACTCTTAAGTGCCTCCTCGAGGTGTTCGGGGGTAGCTACCTCGGTTATAACCTTCAACCCATACTGCTCCTTTGCCTCACGCAACCACTCCAAGGCCTCTGCGCCCATACCCTCAAATGAGCCAGGCTTGGTGCGTGGCTTCCATACGCCAGCACGGAAGATGCCGATGCCAGCCGCCGTGATGTCGCGCGCAGCAGATAGTACCTGCTCACGACTCTCGGCACTGCAAGGACCTGCAATGTAGAGTGGCTCGGAGTACGACTCCGAGAATAGGGGTTTAAGGTCTCTCATAGCGGCTACTCCTCTACGATTGTGATAGAGAGGATAAGATCACCAGGACGAATGTCGTCGATAACATCCACGCCCTCTACAACCTTGCCAAAGCAGGTGTGAACGCCGTCAAGGTGCTGGGTGTTCATACGGTTGTGGCAGATAAAGAACTGTGAACCACCAGTGTTAGGACCTCGGTGTGCCATCGAAAGAACGCCACGATCGTGGTACTGGCGCTCAGCGCGAGTCTCGCAAGGGATAGTGTAACCTGGACCGCCAGTGCCGTCACCCTTAGGACAACCGCCCTGAATCACGAAGTCTGGAATAACACGGTGGAAGGTAAGGGCGTCGTAGAAATGGCTCTCTGCGAGCTTGATGAAGTTTCCAACAGCGATAGGGGTCTCCTTCTCGTAGAGCTCCGCCTTCATATCGCCCTTCTCTGTAGAGATAATTGCGTATTTCATAGTTTTATTGTCGCTTAATAGGTTTTCAATTTCGCTGTAAAGATACTCAAATTGTTGCGGAATACAAAATATTTAATCTATAATCTATTTTAATACTCTCGATGTAATCTCGCCATAAATATATTGTATATCTTCTAATATAAGGATAAATAAGGCAAATGGCGAATTAAATAGTATTTACGTGTTGCTGGGAGTGGTGTGGTAATCGCGTTGTTGGGTGCGTTGCTGATATTGCGAATTAAGATATTTTGACTATATTTGTGCTATGGAGAATCTTCTTAAAGAAGATTTTTTGAATTTAGCAGTGCAAAATTAGCATACTGACGATTATGAAGGGAATTGTTTTAGCGGGCGGTAGTGGTACGCGACTCTACCCAATAACCAAGGGCGTGAGCAAGCAGTTGTTGCCGATATACGATAAGCCGATGGTCTACTACCCAATATCAGTGCTTATGTTGGCGGGAATCAGAGAGATACTTATTATCTCTACGCCTTACGATATCGAGGGTTTTAGGCGTTTGTTGGGCGATGGCTCGGACTATGGCGTTCGCTTCGAGTATGCTGTGCAGCCTAAGCCTGAAGGCTTGGCGCAAGCCTTTACCATTGGTGCTGAATTTATTGGCGAGGATTCGGTCTGCTTGGTCTTGGGCGACAATATCTTCCACGGTGCGGGCTTTAGCCCTATGCTCCAGGAGGCACGCCGTGTGGCGGAGCAGGGGCAGCGTGCTACAATCTTTGGCTATTGGGTGAACAACCCTCAGCGCTATGGCGTTGCCGAGTTCGACAAGGAGGGTCGCTGTATCTCTATCGAGGAGAAGCCTCAAGTGCCTAAGTCGAACTATGCCGTTGTAGGTCTCTACTTCTACCCAAATAGGGTTAAGGATATTGCTAAGAGCATCACCCCTTCGGCACGTGGCGAGTATGAGATAACATCTGTAAATCAAGCCTTTTTGGAGTCGGAGGAGCTAAATGTTCAAACGCTCGGTCGCGGTTTTGCGTGGCTTGATACTGGTACGCACGACTCACTTTCGGAGGCTTCGACCTATATCGAGGTCTTGGAGAAGCGTCAGGGTCTTAAGGTGGGATGTTTGGAGGAGATTGCCTACGCGCAGGGTTGGATTGACGAAGCAAAATTGCGCGAGCTTGCCGAGCCTATGCGTGGTAACCAGTATGGCGAGTACCTGCTTGGCTTGATAGGTAAAAAGGGTCAAATATATTAGCGCTATGAGGGTTATAAGAACCGATATCGAAGGGGTTGTAATCATTGAGCCTGAGGTCTTTGGCGATAGCCGTGGCTACTTTATGGAGAGCTTCTCGCAGAGGGCTTTCGAGCGTGAGGTTGCACCCATAAGCTTCGTACAGGACAACCGTAGCTACTCGCGCTATGGCGTTGTGCGCGGTCTGCACTACCAGAAGGAGCCATACGCCCAGAGTAAGCTTGTTAGCTGTGTTGTAGGTCGGGTCTTGGATGTTGCTGTCGATATCCGCGAGGGCTCGCCAACCTTTGGCAAGCATGTGGCGGTGGAGCTATCGGCTGAGAATAAGCGTCAACTCTTTATTCCAAAGGGCTTTGCGCACGGGTTTGCAGTGCTTAGCGATGAGGCTTTGTTCGAGTATAAGTGCGATGAGTTCTACCACCCTGAGGCGGAGTGTGGCATCGCGTGGGATGATCCAAATATTGGTATCGACTGGAGACTTCCAAAGGAGGATATCATCCTTTCAAAGAAGGATAGCGAATATAAAAATTTGTAGTGCGCAATGAGGGTCTTGGTTACGGGTGCAAATGGTCAGTTGGGTAGCGAGCTTAGGAGTCTTGCTACGGCAGACTATCTCTTCACCGATATCGAGGAGTTGGATATCTGCTCCGAAGAGAGCGTAGCCGAGTTTATCGAGCGCAATAAGATAGATAGGGTTGTAAACTGTGCAGCCTATACCAATGTAGATCGTGCTGAGGAGGAGCCGGAGGTTGCCGAGCGTGTGAATACTAAGGCTGTGGCAATAATGGCGAGGGTGGCAAGGCGCTACGATGCACGATTGATACATATCTCCACCGATTATGTCTTTGGTGGAGAGGGTTTTGATGCTCCAATAAAGGAGTTAACGCAACCAGCACCATTGGGTGTCTATGGTAGGACAAAGCTCTTAGGTGAGAGAGCGATTGAGGAGTCGGGGTGTAGCTATGTTGTTATCCGTACATCGTGGCTCTACTCGACCTATGGTAAGAACTTCGTAAAGACGATATTGCGCCTTGCCTCTGAGCGTGAGGAGCTACGTGTAGTGAGCGATCAGATAGGCTCGCCTACGTACGCTAAAGATTTGGCTCGGGTGATAGTTCAGATATGCGAGGCTAAGGATTTCGATGGAGGTGTCTATCATTACTCCAATCGTGGGGCAATATCGTGGTACGACTTTGCGCGAGCTATAGTCGAGTTTAGTGGGGCAAAATGTAGGGTAATTCCTTGTACAACAGCGGAGTATGGTGCTAAAGCACCACGCCCAGCATACTCGGTGCTCGACACCTCAAAGATTTGTAAGGCGTTGGGGTGTGAGATTCCCGAATGGCGCGCCTCGCTTGAGAAGTGTATAAAGAAGATGATGTAGTATGGCAAAACGAACAATAATAATCACTGGTGGCGCGGGCTTTATCGGAAGCCACGTGGTGCGCCTCTTTGTGAACAAGTATCCAGAGTATAAGATTATCAATGTTGATAAGCTAACCTACGCCGGCAATCTTGCCAATCTCCGGGATGTGGAGCACAAACCGAATTACAAGTTTGTGAGGCTCGATATATGTGACTATGAGGCGGTACTTGACCTTATGCGTAGAGAGGGTGTTGATGGTGTTATCCACCTTGCTGCCGAGAGCCACGTTGACCGCTCTATAGCCGAACCTTTTGCCTTTGCAAGGACAAATGTTATGGGTACGCTCTCTCTCCTGCAGGCGGCAAAGGTCTACTGGGAGAGTTGCGAGGAGGGGTACTTGGGTAGGCGCTTCTACCATATCTCCACCGATGAGGTATATGGAACATTGGAGTTTGATACGAGCCTCTTTACCGAGCAGACAAGCTATAATCCGCATAGTCCATACTCAGCGAGCAAGGCTTCGTCAGACCACTTTGTGCGTGCCTATCACGACACGTATGGAATGCCTACGATAGTTACAAACTGCTCGAATAACTACGGTCCTAATCAGTTTCCCGAGAAGCTCATACCCCTCTTTATAAGCAATATCCGTCAGCGTAAGCCACTGCCAGTATATGGCAAGGGTGAGAATGTCCGTGACTGGCTCTATGTTGAGGATCACGCAAGGGCTATAGATAAGATATTTCATGAGGGAAGAGTTGCCGAGACCTATAATATCGGTGGCTCGAATGAGTGGCGTAATATCGACCTAATCAAGGTTATCATCAAGGCTGTAGATCGTCATCTTGGCAATACTGAGGGTCACTCCTTGGGGTTGATAGAGTATGTTGCAGATCGCCTTGGTCACGATGCGCGATATGCTATCGACTCGTCGAAGCTGCGTAATGAGTTGGGCTGGGAGCCCTCGGTGCAGTTTGAGGAGGGTATCGACCGCACGGTGCGTTGGTACTTGGAGAATGAGGCGTGGCTCGATGATATTATCTCGGGTAACTATCAACGATACAACGAAAATATAGTAGAAAATAAAATATAGAGTTATGCAAGCAATAATTTTGGCTGCTGGAATGGGTCGCAGGTTGGGAGAGCTAACCAACGACAATACAAAGTGTATGCTCCAAGTGAATGGGGTGCGCCTAATCCATAGAATCCTTGACTCGATATACGAGACTGGTATCCGCAGAGTGGTCCTCGTGGTGGGCTATAAGGCGGAGAATGTAAAGGAGCTTATCGGCAACGAGTATCGAGGCATGGAGATTATCTATGTGGAGAATAGCGTCTACGATAAGACAAACAATATCTACTCGTTGTTCCTTGCAAGGGAGTACCTTACTGCGGACGATACCATATTGTTGGAGTCGGATCTAATCTTCGAGAGCCGCATCCTAAAGAAGATTATCAACGATCCATACCCAACCCTTGCCCTTGTGGATAAGTATGAGAGCTGGATGGATGGTACGGTGGTGACACTTGATGACCAGAGCAATATCGTCGAGTTCCTTACAAAGGATAAGTTCAAGTACTCGGATATCGAGCGCTACTATAAGACGGTCAATATCTATAAATTTAGCAAGGATTTCTCTGAGACTCACTACGTCCCATTCCTTGAGGCATATTGCCATGCCTTGGGTAACAACGAGTACTATGAGCAGGTGTTGAAGGTTATAACCTTGCTCGATGACTCTCCGTTGAAGGCGCTACCACTCGGTGGCGAGAAGTGGTACGAGATAGATGATGTTCAGGATCTTGATATTGCTTCTAGTATGTTTGCACCTACTGACGAGGAGCGCTATAATGCTATTGCCTCGCGCTATGGCGGCTACTGGCGCTACCCTCACATGCTCGATTTCTGCTACTTGGTAAATCCATACTTTCCACCTCAGCAGATGGTCGACGAGCTTAAGGCGAGTTTCGATATCTTGCTTCGCGAGTACCCTTCGGGTATGCGTGTAAATAGCCTCTTGGCGGGTAAGTATTTCGGTGTTAAGCAGGAGTATATCGCGGTAGGCAACGGCGCTGCGGAGCTTATTAAGGCGTTTATTGAGAAGCATACTGATAAAATTGGAGTTATCTACCCAACATTCGAGGAGTACCCAAATCGTAGCGATAAGGAGCGCATAGTGTCCTACTTGCCTACGAATGCAAGTATGCAGTATGATGCTGAGGATATTATTAACTACTTTGGCGATAAGCAGATCGGAACACTCCTTCTTATCAACCCTGATAACCCATCGGGTAACTATATTCCGTATGCCGATCTATTGCGCATAATAGCGTGGACCAAGGAGCGCTGTGTTAACTTTATTGTAGACGAGTCGTTTGTTGATTTTGTCGATACTGAGGGCGAGTTCTCATTGTTGCATAACGATGTTTTGCAGAATAACAAGCACCTCTACGTTGTCAAGAGTATCTCGAAGTCGTATGGTGTACCAGGTTTGCGTCTTGGAGTTTTGGCAAGTGGTGATACTGAGACCATTGCGCGCCTTAAGAAGGAGGTGGCGATATGGAATATCAACTCCTTTGGCGAGTTCTATATGCAGATATATGAGAAGTATCATAAGGACTATCTCAAGGCGTGTCAGCTATTTAGAGAGGAGCGCAAGCTCTTTTTCGAGGAGTTGCAGCAGATACCATACCTCCGCGTTATTCCATCGCAGGCAAACTACTTCCTTTGTGAGCTTATGACCGATAAGTTTAGCTCTAAGGAGTTAGCTGTTAGGTTGTTGTCAGATTTCGATATCCTAATCAAGGATTGTTCGGGTAAGTCTGCCTTTACGCGTGGTAGTTACATTCGCCTTGCGGTGCGCGATAGAAGGGATAATCACAAACTTACTGAGGCTCTTAAAACATTCGTATAATGAGGACTATTTGTTTATGTGGCGGTGGCTCGTTGGGTCATGTCATTGCTGGCTACTTGAGCGCAACTAAGGATGTGAAGGTCAATATGTTGACCCAGAGACCGCAGATGTGGGGTAGTGAGCTTAAGGTGGACACTCCCGATGGTAAGCTACTTCGTGGAGAGCTAAATATTGTGACGAGCAACCCCGAGGAGGCTCTTCGTGGTGCGAGTGTTGTGCTCCTATGCTTGCCAGGCTATGCCATAAAGGGTGAGTTGGAGAAGATTGCGCCCTATGTGAATGAGACTACATTTGTAGGCTCTGTATTCTCGTCTACGGGCTTCTTTTTCGAGGCGCTAAAGATTTTGGGCGAGAGTGTTCCCGTATGGGGTTTTCAGCGTGTGCCATTTATTGCACGTACCGAGGAGTATGGTCATAGTGCACACCTATTGGGCTATAAGAGTAACCACAATATTGCCGTAGAGCGCTGCGAGGATAGGGAGTCTTTCCGTGCCCTTGTCGAGTACTTGTTCGATGCTCCAGTGAAGTTGCTAAATAACTACTATGAGGCGAGCCTAACAAATAGCAACCCGCTGCTTCATACCTCGCGCCTATACACGATGTTTGGTTGTAGCAATGAGGGCAGGGTCTTCCCTCGTATGATCCTCTTCTATGAGGAGTGGACCGAGGAGGCTGCACAATTGCTTATAGATATGGATGCCGAATTCTTCGAGATATTGAGGCATCTGCCCGTTAGCGAGGGCTATCTACCTCGTATCTTGGATTACTATGAGAGCCATGATGCTGTGTCGTTGGCGCGCAAACTCTCTTCGATTCAGGGCTTTAAGGGTATAACATCCCCAATGAAAGAGGGTGCAAATGGGTGGATGCCCGACTTTGCAAGCCGATACTTCACAGAGGACTTTCCGTATGGCTTGCGCTATATCTGGGAGTTGGGTCATAAGCTTGACGTGGAGATCCCTAATATTGACAAGGTCTACAACTGGGGTCTATCAAAGATAGAGAGATAGTAGACTTCTGTATGGCAAGATGGGCGAGGATAGTGACTCTTTTCGGGGTGCTGATGGTGCTATGTGGCAGAGTGTCAGCGCAGGAGATAGACTTTGACTACCGAGCCTACAAGTTCTATAAGGAGGATGAGCCACTGCTTGTTTCGTTGGAGGATACGGCGAGAGTGGAGCTTCCCAAGGCGGGATATGTGGCGAATATGGCTCAGCGCTCGGAGTATGCACTGCGAGCGTTGAACTACCGCAATATGGGCGAGCGCGATGCTGAGGGCTACGCTATTTATGGGCATACGATTGACTATACGACAGCACGTATGCTCTCGCAGTTGCGACTCTATAGTGAGGTTGACAAGGGAGATATTAGCTCTGCGATATACTCTACAAAGGTTTTTGACCCTAACGAAAGACTATACCGTGGTAGCTCGCTTAGGGCAGAGTTGCTTGGTAGGGGTTATACAGCGGGTATCTCCTATTATGCTGGCTACAAACCTGAGTATAATGGTGTTATGCTCAGAGAGGGTTGGGCGTATAGGTGTGCTGCGCGCCTGGCTGGTGGCGATGACCTCTATATCGACGGCATATCTGCCAATATTCTCGACCTCTCGTTTGGAGCATCTTGGTCTAATAGACGTAATAAGCTGAATATATTTGCTCTGCTTCCAGTCTCGAAGCGTGGTCTACGTCGTGCTACTGTTGAGGAGAGCTACTCGCTTCTTGGTAATAGGCTCTATAATCCGCTATGGGGTATAGACAATGGCGAGATGCGTAACTCGCGCGTGGCAACAACCAAGCGCCCAGAGATCGTTGTGGCGTGGGATTATAAGTTGACTGTCTCCACTACAATGCGCCTCACGACAGATCTCTACTACGCTGTGGAGGGTGTAACCTCGCTTGGTTGGTTTGATGCTCCAACACCTCTGCCGGATAACTACCACTACTTGCCTTCATACTATGACTATCCCTCTGATAAGAAGTATGTTACCGATGCTTGGCTAAGAAACGATTTGCAATATACGCAGGTCGACTGGGCGGGTATGCGCCATACTAATAATCTGCAAATGGATGGGCATTCGAGGTATGTTGTTGAGGAGCGCAGGGAGAATATTGCTAATGGAGATATCGTTCTTGCGTTTGAGTCGAGGTTGCAGGGTGTGAATGTTGACTATGGTGTGCGCCTGTGCGGTGTTAACTATCACAGATATAAGGTGTTGGAAGACCTCTTGGGCGGAGATCATATCTTGGATTTGGACTACTACTTAGTGGATGATGCCACGCAGTACAACGGCACTAAGAACAATCTTCGAAGCGACGATTTGGTTGTCAGGGAGGGTGAAATCTTTGGTTATAACTATGCGCTACGACAATTGAAGGCAGAACTATTTGGTCGTGCAGATTGGGAGCAAGATAATATGCGCTATGCTGTGAGCGCAAATATCGGCTCGGAGCGCATCTGGCGCAAGGGATTCTTCGAGAAGGAGTTGTACCGTGGTGCAGGGTCGTATGGTAGGTCGCAGAGTGTGGCGCTACACCCCTATAGCTTCAGTTTTGCGTGGAGCTATATGGTAGATAATCATACGTTTGGTGCATCGGTACTATTGGCTCAGGAGTCGCATGATATAGATAATCTCTTCTTTAATCCAGAGTATAATAACCGCGTGGTGGCTGATGTGAAGATGGCAAAACGAGAGACGGCAAAGCTCTCGTACTCTATCACTCCAAATACGGCTTTGAGATTTAGTGCTCTGCTCTTTGCAAATCATTGCGCTGAGGGGCTTGAGGTTGTAAGGTGTTATGATGATATTGAGGGTGTCTACTCCAATGCTATTATAAGCGGCGTGTCGTGGCTCAGCTACGGCTTGGATTTAGCTACGGAGATTAGCTGGAACGCAATGCTCTCCTCGAATTTCAGAGCCGTGCTATCCTCTTCGAAGTATTCTGATAGTGCAAATATGAGTCTCTACTCTAATACCGATAACTCGTTGATTGCTAATACAGATGTGGAGATAAAGGGTGTGCATCTTGGTGGTGCTGAGTTGGCTATGTATGGCGATATAACACTCCGTTATGGTGGCTGGACAGCTACAGCCTCGCTGTCGTGGTGTGACGGAGGCTACCTCTCGCCCTCGTTTATGCCTCGCACGGAGCGAACTTTAAGCTTTGCTCGTTCCGAGGAGGAGCGCTCGGCGCTTATGGCGCAACGCAATCTACCATCGGCAACTGTTGCCGACCTCTCAATATCGCGCCGCGTGAAGCTAAAGAGTGGCACTTCACTCAGTGCGATGCTCTCGGTACGAAACCTTTTGGGTGGTAGTTGGATTGCCAATGGTTACGAGTCAAACCGCATTCGTTGCCTGGAGAATGACTACTATACCCGCATCTTCAAGTCTGCCGAAATGGTAAACTACTCCTATCCGCGTATGCTCAACCTATCACTAAATCTCTGGTTTTAGGCGAAAAATAGCCCTAAAAATGCGAGAAATTAAAACAATTGAAAAAATTATTGAAAATTTTTAATAAAATATTTGGACGATTAAAACATAATGCTTACCTTTGCAGCGAAGTTTTAAGGTTCATTTAGGTTAGTAGTTTTAGGTTGGCGAGGCTAATCGGAAGGTTGTGTCAAAAGTTGCACACTCCAGAGGGGTTGCAAGTTTTGATACTAAGGTAGCAAAAAGCTACTGAAAACCTTTCGGTAGTCTCTTTTTTTTGTGCCTATTTCTGGGTTGACTGCTATAAAATATCGTTTCATTTCGTGGTTTAGGATTTTTATACTACCTTTGTGACTTGTACGCGCGCGCGTTGCGTGTGTGTTATATAGTAAAGAGTGATGAAGAGAAGTTACACAATAGGCTTTGATGCCAAGCACGCCAACAGAGGTAATACGATGCAGAGCAGTTATGCGCGCTTTGTGATAGATGCCCTCTCTGATGCCTGTCCCAAGAGTGCTTACTTCCGTATGTATATCGAAAAGAGCGAGCCTCACAGCGACTATGAAGCATTGGCAGAGAAGCCAAATGTGGAGTCCATGGAGCCAGATGGAGTGGTATGGCGCAAGTTGTCGTGGTTGTGGCGTATGTGGCATATCGGTCGCGATATGGAGCGTGGTGATGTTGATCTATTTCACGGTTTGGCGGGTTTAGTGCCGTTGGGTCTTGAGCGACATAATATTCGCTCTGTGGTGACGGTGCATAGTCTTGAGTTCTTGCGCCTTAGACGACATTTTAGTCCTGTTTATAACTTCTACCGTCGCGCGATAATGCTCTCGTCTATGCGTCGTGCCGATAGAATCATAGCGGCGAGCGAGTGTGTTAAGCAGGATCTTATGCGCTACTTGCATATCGATGCCGATAAGATTGATGTTATCTATGGTGGCTGTCATCGTCGTTTTGCTGAGCCAGTGACTGATGCAGAGATGGCGCGTGTCAAGGAGCGCTACAATCTGCCCAATCGCTATCTTCTTGTGGCGGGAAGGCATAACGCTCGCAAAAATCTATCACATATTATCGAGACCTTACCTCAGATGGAGGGGGACTTGGATATCGTTATCGTGGGACGTGGTACGGCGCAGACCGAGACTCTTGTGCGCAGAATGAAGGCTCTCGGTGTGGAGGGTCGTGTGCATCTGTTGTATGGTGTTGCCGACGAGGATATGCCTGCGATATATCATGGTGCTACAGCCTACCTTATGCTCTCGTTGTATGAGGGCTTTTCTACAACGATTGTTGAGGCGCTTACGGTGGGTGTGCCAGTAATTGCCTCGCGAGGCTCGAGCCTTGAGGAGGTTGGAGGTCCCGATTCGATATATGTGAAGTCGGGTGATCGCAAGGCACTATTGGAGGCTATCAATCGCGTTGTGGAGAGCGAAGAGCTGCGCGAGCAGATGATCGAAAGGGGTAGGGAGTATGCTCAGAGATTCCGTCCAGAGGTTATTGCCTACAATGTTCTAAACTGCTATAGACGCATAGGAATAGATATTCCGATGTAGTAAAAGAGTAAAATTTGCCATATATACAAACTGTTGATACATAGTGGTTTGCAGAAATTGGTGTAAAATTTGAGCCAAATGTTATGGTCATTTTGACAAAATTATCGTATCTTTGGCGGTCGCTATCAGTGGTAGCGTAGGAGAGAAAATAGTGAAATACAATAGATATTGTTATGGAAAAAGTTACTAAAATCGTGGTTATGGCAAAGCAGGTACCCGACACTCGCAATGTGGGTAAGGATGCTATGACCCCAGAGGGTACGGTAAACCGTGCTGCTCTTGCCGCAATCTTTAATCCAGAGGACTTGAACGCCCTTGAGATGGCGCTTCAGCTCAAGGATCGTGTTGGCAACGCTACAGTTCACATCCTAACAATGGGTCCACAGCGTGCTGCAGACATCATTCGTGAGGCTATGTTCCGTGGTGCTGATGGTGGCTATTTGCTTTCGGGTAGAGAGTTTGCTGGCTCTGATACATTGGCTACATCGTATGCATTGGCATGCGCACTTCGTAAGATAAACCCAGATATCATCGTTGCTGGTCGTCAGGCTATTGATGGTGATACTGCCCAGGTAGGTCCTCAGGTGGCTGAGAAGCTTGATCTCCCACAGGTTACATACGCTGAGGAGCTTGTAGATGTTAAGGAGGGTGAGATTACTATCAAGCGTCGTTTGGAGCGCGGTACTGAGGTTGTGGTATCTCCACTTCCTGCGGTTATCACCGTTAACTCATCGGCCAAGGAGTGTCGTCCTCGAAATGCTAAGCGCGTTATGAAATTCAAGTATGCGCTTGCAACATCTGAGCTTGCGGAGGTAGCAGAGGAGCGTAAGGCGTTTGTTGCTGAGCGCGACTACCTACACATTATCGAGTTCTCGGCTGCGGATGTAAATCCAGATCCAGAGCAGCTTGGTTTGGCTGGCTCGCCTACAAAGGTTAAGAAGATTGAGAATGTTGTATTCCAGGCTAAGGAGGCTAAGACTCTCACTGCAGAGGATAAGGATATCGAGGCTTTGATGCAGGAACTTATTGCGAGCCACACGCTCGGCTAATCAAAGAGTTAGAAAGTATGAATAACGTATTTGTATATATCGAGATTGAGGATAAGGAGATTGCCGACGTATCGTTGGAGCTTCTTACCAAGGGACGTGAGTTGGCAAACACCCTCGGCGTACAGCTTGAGGCTGTGGCTATCGGTAAGGATGTAAAGTGCCACGCTAAGGAGTTGGCTAAGTATGGCGCAGATGTTGTTTGGGTTGCAGACGACGAGATCTTTGCTCCATTCCGCACACTCCCACACACAGCCGTTATGGTTGGTCTTATCGAGCAGGAGAAGCCTCAGATTGCACTCTTCGGTGCTACACCTGTAGGTCGAGACTTCGCTCCACGTGTATCTTCAGCACTTCACAGCGGTCTTACTGCTGACTGTACCGAGCTTGTTATCGGCGAGCACAAGGATGCAAAGACAGGCAAGGAGTACGACTCATTGCTTTACCAGATTCGTCCAGCCTTTGGTGGTAATATCATCGCTACTATCGTAAACCCTGAGTGCCGTCCACAGATGGCTACTGTTCGTGAGGGTGTTATGCGTAAGGAGGAGTTGGCTACGCCTGCAGCTGGCGAGATTCGCGAGATCAACTGGAGGCCAATGGTTAAGGATACCGACCTTGCAGTTCGTATCGTAGAGCGTCACATCGAGGAGCGCAAGATTAACATCAAGGGTGCTTCGATTATCGTTGCTGGTGGTTACGGTGTTGGCTCTAAGGAGGGCTTTGCGCTTGTACATGAGCTTGCATCGGTTCTTGGTGGTGAGGTTGGTGCATCGCGTGCAGCTGTAGATGCTGGCTTCACTGAGCACGAGCGTCAGATTGGTCAGACAGGTGTGACCGTTCGTCCTAAGCTCTATATCGCTTGTGGTATCTCTGGTCAGATTCAGCACACAGCGGGTATGGATGGCTCTGCGATGATTGTCTCTATCAACACCGACCCAGAGGCTCCTATCAACAAGATTGCGGACTATGCTATTGTTGGTAGCGTAGAGGAGGTAATCCCTAAGATGATTAAGTATTACAAACAGAATTCAAAGTAGTAAGCGATGGCAAACTTTTATTTAGATAATAAGGATCTACAATATCACCTCTCTCATCCTTTGATGAAGAGAATTATTGAGCTCAAGGAGCGTAATTTCGCCGATGCTAAGGAGTACGACTATGCACCACAGGATGCTGAGGATGCATTGGACTCATACCGTCGTGTATTGGAGATTGTGGGCGATGTTTGTGGTGAGGTTATCGCCCCAAATGCTGAGGGTGTAGACCACGAGGGTCCTCGCGTTGTTAACGACCACGTAGAGTATGCATCGGGTACTGTTCGCAATATTGAGGCTTTGACCGAGGCTGGCTTGGGTGGTATGACCCTCCCACGTAAGTACGACGGTTTGAATATGCCTGTTACTTGCTTTGCTATGGCTAACGAGATGGTTGCTCGTGCAGATGCTGGCTTCGAGAATATCTGGGGTTTGCAGGATTGCGCTGAGACTATCAATGAGTTTGCTACAGAGGAGATTAAGCAGCGTTTCTTGCCTCGTGTATCTGCTGGTGAGACTTGTGCCATGGACCTTACAGAGCCAGATGCTGGTTCTGACCTTGGTGCAGTTATGCTTAAGGCTACTTGGGACGAGGCTGCTGGCGTATGGCGCTTGAACGGCTGTAAGCGCTTCATCACTAATGGTGATGGCGATATCTCGTTGGTGTTGGCTCGTACTGAGGAGGGCACTAAGGATGCGCGTGGTCTTTCGATGCTTATCTATGACAAGCGTGATGGTGGCGTAAAGGTGCGCCGTATCGAGAATAAGCTCGGTATCAAGGGCTCGCCTACTTGTGAGTTGGTATTCAACAATGCTCCTGCAGTATTGGTTGGTGACCGCAAGATGGGTCTTATTAAGTACGTTATGTCGTTGATGAATGCTGCTCGTTTGGGTATCGCTGCGCAGTCTACAGGTTTGTGCGAGGCTGCATACCGTGAGGCGTTGAAGTATGCCGAGGAGCGTGAGCAGTTTGGCAAGCCTATCATTAAGTTTGCTGCCGTTTCGGAGATGCTTAAGAATATGGAGGCTAAGACTATTGCATCGCGAGCATTGCTCTATGAGACAGCTCGTTTCGTAGATATCTACAAGCAGCTTACTCACATCTCTCACGACCGTTCGTTGGAGGCTGAGGAGCGTGCCGAGATGAAGTTCTACAACCGCCTTGCAGATGGATTCACTCCATTGGCAAAGATGTTTGCTTCGGAGTATGCTAACGAGGTTGCTTACGACTCTATCCAGATCCACGGTGGTTCGGGTTATATGAAGGACTACGCTTGTGAGCGCCTATATCGTGATGCTCGTATTATGAATATCTACGAGGGTACAACACAGTTGCAGGTAGTTGCTGCTATCAACCACGTAACTAAGGGCACATACCTCGAGCAGATTATGCGCTATGAGGAGGTTGAGCACAGCGAGGCTACTAAGGCTATGGCTGAGAAGCTTGTAGAGTTGCGTAAGGTCTACGAGCAGGTTGTTGAGCGCGTAGAGACTCTTGACAAGGAGGCTGCTGGTTACAAGGACTTCCACTCTCGCCGCTTGGTTGAGATTGCGGGTTATGTAATTATCTCACACATCCTTCTTCGTCAGGCTGACGAGATGGCTGAGGAGTACCTTAACCCAGCTAAGATCTTCGTTAAGTACGCTGCGAAGAAGATTACCGAGGCTGCATCTTACATCAATGAGTCTGAGACTTCAGATGTAGAGTTATTTCGCTAAAGTTGCCTAACTTAGCTCTTGTTATACAACTTTAGGTATCATCCCTATATAAATAGTAGAGCCTGTCCAAACGACTTGGACAGGCTCTACTATTTGTGTTTGGAGGGCGAATGACCCTGCTAATTTTTTTGGAATATGCGCATATTTTTAGGTCTGAGTATTAATTTTTTACTAAATTGTTTGGAAATTTAATGGGGGGGGGTAAATTTGTAGAACAAAACACAATTAAAACTTTTAAGCTATGAAGAATTATTTTGTTTGCCTAATGGCATTGCTGTTCGTGGGCTGTGAGTTGCAGGAGCTTACTAAGTCTTCAGGACTTTCGCTTTCTAACCTCTCAATCGAGTGTATCGACGAGGCTACTATAAGCAATAACACCAGTGCTAATGGGTCATTTACCAAGCACACCTATATCTGCCGTGGTGAGATTAGTGGCTATACTGGTCTATGCTATATCGATGTGATGCATCAAAACTTTATCGTACACCACAACCACGAGTTGTTGGCATCGGGTGCGAAGATGCCTTTCGAGTTTACCTTTGCGCCTGAGTGGGGGTATCTCGACGAGGAACATAATAACTTCATTGTCCGTGTTAAGGATGCCGATGAAAACCCTCTTTGCCAGACCACAATTGTGGTTACCAAGCACGCAGAGTAACCGCGAGATATAACAATCTAAGTAATGATGCCAAGAGTTATCGCTCTTGGCATCATTGCATATTTTATGGCGAATATTGCTCGAAATGAAATATTTTCGTATCTTTACAAGAGTAAAATATCTTATTATGAAACGTATAGCATTACTACTTATAGGTTTGATATTGGCAATGCCCACCGTTGTTGATGCGCAGCAGCGACAGCAGAAGGCGATTGTAAAGACTCGTGGACGACTCCAAGACGACGGAAGTGTTGTTGAGGGTCGCAGGATTGAGGATGCCTTAGTGGCTATCCGTAATGGTGCTCAGGTCTATAGCGGCGCTAATGGCGAGCTTAGCTTTGGTGTGTCGCAGTCGGATGGTTTCTATATCGCAAATATCACAAAGACGGGATATACACTCTCGGATGCTGATGTCATCTCGAAGCCACATAAATATCAATCTCAACCAATGGACCTACTCTTGGAGAGCGTGGATGAGTTGAGGGCATACCGTCGCGATATTGAGCGCAAGGTGCGTAGAAACTATCAGCGCCAGCTTGACCTTGCCTACGACCGCATTGATAGCTTAGAGTCATCGTCTACGGCTAATGCTGAGGAGATTGCAAAACTACGTGCCGAGATTGATAGGTCATACGACTTAGCGGAGAAGTATATCGAGGATATGACGGAGCGCTATCTTAATATCGATTTCGATAGGGAGACCGATTTTGATAGGGAGATAAGCTTCTATATCCTTAATGGTGAGCTTGATAGGGCTGATTCGATGCTTGCTACTCGTGGTGATATCGTTGAGCGTGTTAACCAAAACCTAATGGCACAAAAGGCGGTAGAGCAAGATAGAGAGCAAGTCGCCAAAGACTGCTACCACAAATACGAGATTGCCGATCAGCGCCACGAGCGCGAGGAGGCAGCAAAATACCTTAAACTCCGTGCATCATTAGACCCTCACAATATCGACTGGCAGATTGATGCAGCATACTACGTGAAAAATATCTTGGCAGAGTATGATGAGGCGCTGTCGATATATGAACCTACGCTTAGCTATGCCCTTGAGTACTATGGAGAAAATCATGCTAATACTGCACAATTATATAATAATATTGGTTCTATTTACTCCGACAAAGGAGAATATGAAAAGGCTTTGGATTATCATCAAAAGTCATTAGCAATTCGAGAGAAAGTTTTAGGCGCAGAGCATCCTGATGTGGCAACAAGTTATAATAATATTGGCTATGTTTATTCCGATCTCGGAGATTATGATACATCCTTGGATTATTATCAGAAGTCATTAGCAATTCGTGAAAAGGTTTTAGACCCCGAACATCCAGATGTGTCTGATAGTTATAATAATATTGGTTTTATTTATTATGAGAAAGGAGAATATGAAAAGGCTTTGGATTGTCATCAAAAGTCATTAGCGATTTATGAGAAAGTTTTAGGCGCAGAACATCCTGATGTGGCGATTAGTTATAATAATATTGGCGCTATATATGATGTTAAAGGCGATTATGATACAGCCTTGGATTATTATCAAAAGGCTTTAGTAATTCGCGAAAAGGTTTTTGGTGCAGAACATCCAGATGTTGCACAGAGTTATAATAATATTGGCTATGTGTATTCTGGTGTCGGAGAATATGAAAAGGCATTAGATTATTATCGGAAATCGTTAGCTATTTTTGAGAAGGTTTTGGGCGCAGAACATCCAAATGTTGCCACCAGTTATAATAATATTGGCCATGTGTATTCTGGTGTCGGAGAATATGAAAAGGCATTAGATTATTATCAGAAGTCATTAGCGATTCGTGAGAATATTTGGGGTGTAGAACATCCAGATCTTGCAAGCAGTTATAATAATATTGGCGTTGTTTACTTCCATAAGGGAGATTCTGCAACAGCTTTAGATTATTATCAAAAGTCATTAGCAATTAAAGAGAAAGTTTTGGGAACAGAGCATCCTAATGTGGCAACTCTTTATAATAATATTGGCTTTATTTATTATAAGGAAGGAGAATATGAAAAGGCTTTAGATTATTATCAAAAGGCGTTGGTAATTGATGAGAAAGTTTTTGGCGTAGAACATCCTGCTGTTGCAATAAGCTATAATAACATAGGTTTGGTTTACTACCATAAGGGAGATTATGAGTCTGCATTAGATTATTTTCAAAAGGCCTTAGCAATTCGTGAAAAGGTTTTGGGCGTAGATCACCCAGAGACAATATATGTGCGCAAGGACATAAAACTAATAAAATCCAAACTATAACCCCATTCTTATGAAACGCATATCACTACTACTTATAGGTTTGATATTGGCAATGCCCACCGTTGTTGATGCACAGCAGCGACAGCAGAAGGCGATTGTAAAGACTCGTGGACGACTCCAAGACGACGGAAGTGTTGTTGAGGGTCGCAGGATTGAGGATGCCTTGGTGGCTATCCGTAATGGTGCTCAGGTCTATAGTAGCGCTAATGGCGAG
>JAZQYM010000097.1:0-6068 GCA_045633525.1 Alistipes sp.
CACCTCTCGCAATCGGTATAATCCTCCTTGATGCAGCTCGCGAGCAGAACGAGAGAGACGAGCAGCGCGCACAAGTATAGAAGTTTTTTCATCATTCGATAGTATTACGGCGCACATTCGCGCCTGGTTTATGGTTTTGGGGTTCCCGTCGGAGTGGGAACATCTCTTGCGAAGAGAGTAAGGTCTCTTCAAACCTTTTTTAAAAAGAGGCCTCCCCCTCCCTATAAAGGGGAGGCCCGGAAAAAATCAATCCTTATAAATTTTAAGCCCTTCGAAAAGAACTTGAAATTTCAATTTGTTATTACTTGCCGAATACGGGGAATACGGGGTTAACTGTCCAAGAGTCGATAGAAACGGTTACCTTTACGCAAAGCTGATCCTCGTCTGCAATATGCTGCTCCAAGAACTCAATATCCATATTGTAAACATTACCTGCTGCGAATGTAATATTATCCTCTGAAGCATTTTCTGCTGTATTCAGACCCTTAATATAGAGAGGGGTTTTGTTATTAGAAAGAGTATAGTCGTATGCATAAGCATTGATATCAACAACCATTGACTTAAACTGAGTCTGTGCGGGGTCAATATTCCAAGACCAAACACCTGATTCGGGAGCAACCTTAGTAGGCGCTGTGCGAGTGGTATTGTCAGTACACTTCTCTGAAACCTTATCCTCAGCAACAGCTGTATACTGGCCATACAATGTACCAACCATTGAGGTTGTAGCACCACGCCACTCCTTAGGAGTTACAGGGACAGCATAGGTATCACCCTTCTCGTCAGTCCAAATCATAGACAAGATATCCAACTCATCAAAGCTATACTCTGAACCAGTGGTAGAGCCATCGTGTACGCCCAAGTCTGCGCATTTAACCATATTAATCTCAAAACGAGCCAAGGCAGGAGCAACTGTTACCTTTGCATCCCATACGTGATAAATAATATCACCAACACGGTGGGTTGCACCAGAGTCCTTAAGATCCGCATCAACGTACAATACAATCTGGTCAGCAGGACGAGCAACATTCAAAGTCTCATCGGTAGCCATTTTCTTGATATTATCCTCCAGATCAAGACCTACTGCGCTTGTAACGCCCTCACCCAGGTCGCCAGCCTCGTAACGAACAACAGCAATACGAGTAACATCCCAAGGTACATTGTGCCAAGTATAAGTACCCTCGCCAGTTCCGTTGTCAGTTGCAGGAACATACTGAGATGTACCAACACCATCGTGAGTATTATCTGTCGATGTTGCTTTTGCTGTCAAATCAATCTCCTTAAGGATTTTACCACCATCATTGGCAAACAGGACTTTCAACTCTGTTGCCTGAGCAACCTTTGCAGCAGCCTGTGCGGGAGTCACATCACCTGTGTAAGCTGCACGTGTAGTAGTTGTGTTCTCGATTGTAATCGATACACTCTTGTTACCAGAATCCAAGGCGGGACCCTGAACATCGTCCTTGCTACAAGCCACTACAGATGCGAGGGCCAGAGCGCAAATAAATAACTTTTTCATAGTCGAATAGGTTAAATTAATAATGTTGTTAATTAGTTTAGTTGTTATACTTTGTTGTATATTTTTTTTCTTCTACTGGAGGATTCCCATCGCCACGCTGCGCGTGTCGGGGAATGACGTTCCTATTTTTTCGTTTCCCTTGAGGATTCCCTTCGCCTTGCGTTGCAAGTCGGGGAATGACGTTTCACACTTTAAGTGCACGCATCTCTTTGAAAGAGATGTTAAGCCGACTATGAAAATGAGCCACTAAAAAGCCTATATATATAAATATAAGGTATCGCGTGCGGAGAGCCGTTTGCGCTGCGCCATAGCCCTAAATTTGAGCATTACTGGAGCGAGAAAATAATTAAGGCCGACACCTATGCTGTCGGCCTTTTCGTATATTGCTGATTTTCAGCACATTCGCTCAGGGGGGGGGTAATTTTGTTTAATTTTATTTAAATATTGTTTAACTTTTTTCATCTTTTTTCACATTTTTTTCAATTTTATTGACGAAAACTTTTGTTTTATTGAAAAAAGTACTAATTTTGTTATCGCAAACAGCACATAAACGACAAAAATCGTTAAAAAAGTTACGATACAGCATTAAAAAAGTTCAAAATCAGCATCAAAAAGTTAGTGCTACCGCTTAAAAAAGTAACTTTCGTTAAAGAAAATGTCAAAAAGAGTAATAAAGTTGTAAGATGAAGAAACTATTATTAATTCTGAGTTTTATCGCGCTCTTTTCCGCTAAGGAGAGTTCGGCACAGGAGTGGGCTCTGAAGAGCAACCTGCTATATGACGCCACGACCACGATCAACCTCGGTTTTGAGACAGCACTCGCAGAGAAGTGGACTTTCGACCTCTCTGGTAACTGGAACCCCTTCCAGTTCGAGGACAACATGAAGTGGAAGCACTGGCTCATTCAGCCTGAGTTCCGTTACTGGACTTGCCGTAAGTTTGGTGGCCATTTCTTTGCGGCACACCTCCTGGGTGGACAGTACAACTTCGGTAACATCGACGGCCTGCCCAACTTCCTCGGTTCAGACCTCTCACAGCTCGCCGACCACCGCTACGAAGGTTGGTATGCTGGTGCGGGTGTGGGCTATGGTTATGCCTGGATGCTCGGCAAGCACTGGAACCTCGAGGCAGAGATTGGCGTGGGTGCTGCTTACACCAACTTCGAGAAGTACGAGTGCCCCAAGTGCGGTAAGCTGGTTGGTACCGACGATCACATCTACTACGGCTTGACAAAGCTCGCCATCAATTTAGTTTACTTGTTCTAAAATCTGAGAGTCATGAAAAGATACATTTATATTCTTTGTTCGCTTGCTGCATTGCTGACGGCTACCACAGCCTTCTCGCAGCAGATTGTCGATGGCACCGGCGAGGTGAAGAACCTCAGCACTGATCGTGCCAACGGCCGCCTGAACCTCGACATGGATATCGACATCTCGGATATCGAGGTTGGTGCTGATGAGACACTCATCCTCACTCCCACCATCGAGAAGAACGGCCGCACGCTGGAGCTTCCTTCAGTTGAGATTATGGGTCGTCGCGCATGGATGTACTACCGCCGCAATGGCGAGGTGCCCGTGACGAGCAATCCCCTCTACGCCGACCGCATCGCTAAGCGCGCTGAGCGCAAGGCTGGCCAGAAGCAGAGCGTTGACTACACCACTACCGTCCCCTTCGAGGATTGGATGCGTGGCTCTACCGTAGTAGTTAAGGAGGGTAGCTGCGGTTGCGATCAGACTCCCATCGCTCTGGGTGCCAACACCGTGGGTCGCGTGATGCATGAGATCTACAATCCCCAGTATCTCATCTCATTCATTGAGCCCGATCCCGAGCCCGTTAAGATGCGTTCAGAGTCTCACTCAGCATATATCAACTTCCGCGTTGACCGCTACGAGATCCTCGAGAACTATAAGAGCAACGGCACCGAGTTGGCTTCTATTATCAACTCTATCGACCGTGTTAAGGATGATGCCGATTTGACCATCACATCGATCTCTATCGAGGGTTGGGCGTCTCCCGAGGCTACCGAGCAGCACAATAAGATCCTGTCGCAGAATCGTGCTAACTCACTTGCCGACTACGTGACCGCTAAGACCGGCATCGCTCGCACCTCTATCCACGCAACCGGTATGGGTGAGGACTGGGCAGGCTTGAAGCGCGAGGTTGACAACACACCTCGTCTGCTCGATCAGCAGAAGGTTTTGGATATCATCGCCGATGGCTCGATGACTCTCGACCAGAAGGACGCAGCTCTTGAGGCTTTGGTTCCTCCCACCATCTACCAGCGTTTGATGAATGAGATGTATCCTCGCTTGCGTCGCAACGACTACCGCATCGAGTATAGCGTACGTAACTTCAACATCGAGGAGGCTAAGCGATTGGTTGACTCTGATCCTAATAAGCTCTCTGTTGGCGAGTTGTATCAGGTTGCCGGCACATATGCCAAGGGTTCTGCCGAGTATAACCACGTTATGGAGGTTGCCGCCAAGACCTATCCTCAGGTTGTAGCCGCCGCAGTTAACCAGGCCGCTAAGCTCATCAGCGATAAGAAGTACGACGAGGCTTTGGCCGTGCTCGCGAAGAGCAATCAGGAGGATGCACGTGTTCTTGCCGCTCAGGGCTACGCTTACATGGCTAAGGGCGATCAGGCTAAGGCTCGCGAGGCATGGACCAAGGCAGCCGCTAAGGGCAATGCCGATGCAAAGCACAACCTCGATGAGTTAAACAAACATATTGAGAGCTTGTAACCTCTCTTTCAAAGAGATGCGTGCACTTTAAGTGTTGAACGTCATTCCCCGACGCGCACCGCGTGGCGAAGGGAATCCTCAAGGGAAACGAAAAAACAGGAACGTCATTCCCCGACACGCGCAGCGTGGCGAAGGGAATCCTCCAAAAAAGGAAATAATATACAAAACGTATAAACACTAACTAATTAACAACATTATTAATTTAACCTATTCGACTATGAAAAAGTTATTTGTATGTGCTATGGCACTTGCAGCTTTCGTAAGCTGTAGCAAGGATGATGTAGCTCAGGGTCCTGAGTTGGATTCTAAGAACAAGACTGTAGAGATCGTTGTTAAGAACGGTGCTCTCGCAACACGCGCTGGCGAGGCTGGTATTACAGCTCCCGCAAATGGCAAGCACGGCGGTCAAGTTGCAAGCGCAAATGCAGAGCAGTTGGATGTATTGTTTGCAAATGCTTCTGGTGATATTTTGAAGGTATTGCCTTTGTCTGGAGATGCGACAACAAATGATAAGCACGAAAATATCTCAGGCGAGTATGCAGTAGGTCAGAAGGTAGAGGATGCATCAGCTAATGGTGGTGTAATCTACACTTGGCACAATGTACCTTGGGATGTAACTCAGATTGCCGTTGTTCGTTATGTAAAGACTGGCGAGACTCCTGATATTACCATCGTTGAGAAGGCTGAGGGCGTGACCGCAACTAAGTTGTCTGCAATTGAGGCATTGGCAAAGGATGAGTCTAAGAATCTTGGTCGTGAATTGCAGGATATTATTCTTTACGGTGCTTCTACTCTTGCGGATACAGGTAAGACTCACGAGGTAAATGAGATTACTTATCACTATTGGCGTGCAGATGTAACAGTAGCTCCTCAGTTTACACGCTTCGAGATTAACAATATTGAGTGTAAGGATCTTGGTTACTATAACTTGGATGTAACAACGGATGGCAAACTCAATTTGGCTACATACGGTTTTGATGAGATGGATATTGTAAGCCTTACTTGGAATTCAGACAAGAGTTCTTATTCAATTACTCCCGCATACGTACCTGCTGAGGGTGCAAAAGCTATCATTGGTCGTATGTATGGTCAGTATGTTAATACAGATCCTGGTGCCGATGAGAATACTTACAATGCTGAGACTGATGGCCGCACTCGTTCTGCAAATGCACAGAATGCTGCCGATGCAGTAAAGCCCGCAAGTGGTAATGTTTGGTCTTGGAATGTTAGCCCTACTCAGAAGGCTGAGGATGGTACTGAGTATGCAATCTGGAAGAATATGACAGTAAAGTTGTGGGCATATGCTTATGATTACGCATTGGCTGAGGGTGATGCTGATAAGGGTATTGAGAGCGGTCGTGACTTGACTTTGAAAGTAATTGGTCTTGACGCAACAAATGATCCTGATGGTGGTGATTACAACTTTGAGAAGGGTAAGATTTACAAATTGGATTTGACATTTACTGAGGGTGATGTTAAGGATCAGGACAAGCTTTGCGTAGAGGTAACCGTTGATATCGCAAATTGGACTATCGTTGACAACCTCAAGCCCGTATTCAACAACAACTAATAATGAAATTTCAAGTTCTTTTCGAAGGGCTTAAAATTTATAAGGATTGATTTTTTCCGGGCCTCCCCTTTATAGGGAGGGGGAGGCCTTTTTTAAGAAAAGGTTTGAAGAGGCCTTACTCTCTTCGCAAGAGATGTTCCCACTCTGACGGGAAACCCAAAACCATAAACCAGGCGCGAATGTGCGCCGTAATACTATCGAATGATGAAAAAACTTCTATACTTGTGCGCGCTGCTCG
>JAZQYM010000098.1:0-65703 GCA_045633525.1 Alistipes sp.
ACAGTAGCCTCCTTGTCTGCCTTCTGGATAAACTCGCGGATAGACTCCTTCTCACCTACAACAGCCTGGTTAAGAAGAGTGTTCTCCTCGTAGAACTTACGCATCTTACCCTCAGCGATCTTCTCAAGGATTGCATCTGGCTTGTTAGCGTTCTTAGGATCCTGCTTCATCATCTCCATCTGGATAGCCTTCTCCTTCTCAACAACATCTGCTGGGCAGTCGTTCTCGTCGATTGAAAGTGGAGCCATTGCAGTTGCCTGCATTGCAACCTTGCGAGCTACCTCCTCGTCGATAGCCTTGTTGAAACCAAGTACAGTACCAAGCTTCTTGTTGAAGTGAACGTAAGCTACGCAGTAAGGAGCCTCGATACGACCGTAGTAAGCGATCTCTACCTTCTCGCCAGTCTGACCAGACTTCTCAGTAACCATCTCCTCTACAGTGTGACCCTCAGCGTTCTTAACAGCCATAAGAGCTGCGCTATCTGCTGCATCAGCAGCAACAGCGATCTCCAAGATAGCCTCAGCAGAAGCACCGAACTCAACGTTCTGAGCTACGAAGTCAGTCTCACAAGCAAGGCAAAGGATGTATGCCTTCTCGCCTACAATCTTAGTTACTACAACACCCTCAGTAGCAGTACGGTCTGAACGCTTAGCAACAACGAGCTTACCCTTCTCACGGATAATGTCCTTAGCGCGCTCAAAATCGCCCTCAGCCTCCTGAAGAGCCTTCTTGCAGTCCATCATACCAGCACCGGTCATCTTACGGAGCTTCATTACATCAGCTGCTTTGATTTCCATATTTGTAATCTTTTAATTCGTTAATAATCTTAGTAAAAAACCGAGGCGAGCGGGCTCGATGCCTACCCGCACTCGGTAGATGTTTGCCTCTTGGCAGTGAGAAATCGGGGGATTACTCCTCCTTAGCCTCTGTAGCAGCAACAACCTCAGCAACAGTAGCCTCCTCAGCATCTACAGATGCCTTTACAGACTTCTTAATGCGTGGCTTAGCCTGCTTTACAGACTCCTGAGCCTCAGCCTCCTGAGCCTCCTTCTCCTTCTCGAGCTTACGCTCCTCAGCACCCTCAGCGATAGCACCGCATACTACATCAAGGATAGTAGCGATAGACTTCTGAGCATCGTCATTTGCTGGAATTACATAATCAATGTCGGTAGGATCACAACAAGTATCAACCATAGCAAATACTGGGATGCTCAAACGCTTAGCCTCCTTAACAGCGTTCTGCTCCTTCTGAACGTCGATAACGAACAAAGCAGCTGGAAGACGGTTAAGGTCAGCGATAGAACCGAGGTTCTTCTCGAGCTTCGCACGCTGACGAGCGATCTGAAGCTTCTCACGCTTTGAGAAATTGTCGAAAGTGCCGTCGTTGGTCATCTTATCGATGGTAGCCATCTTCTTAACGGCCTTACGTATAGTTGGGAAGTTTGTAAGCATACCGCCAGCCCAACGCTCAGTAACGTAAGGCATACCTACGGCTGCTACCTTCTCTGCAACGATCTCCTTAGCCTGCTTCTTAGTTGCTACGAACAATACGCGACGACCGCTCTTAACGATCTGCTTCAATGCTGCAGCTGCCTCATCAAGCTTAATTGCTGTCTTGTGAAGATCGATGATGTGGATGCCGTTCTTCTCCATGAAGATATATGGAGCCATTTTAGGATTCCACTTGCGCTTCAAGTGACCAAAATGTACACCAGCCTCCAAAAGTGTATTAAAATCTGTACGTGCCATTTTCTTTTTCTTTTTTTTTGTTTTTAACTCTTTAATCAACCTACGAGTAGCATGTTTATAGTTCTCATAGGTTTAATCGCAATCGGGCAACCATCGTAGCAGCTCACCCTGCGGCTTCGGCTGTTAGCACAGAGCAGAATACCGCCATCGCTTACGCGACATATAAACATATAGGTGTGGTCCACGCAGTTTTGAACCTCGATTGTGCTTTGCCGAAAGCAGCTCTCTGTAGCGGATTAACGCTTAGAGAACTGGAACTTACGACGTGCGCCTGGCTGACCTGGCTTCTTACGCTCAACCTCACGTGAGTCACGCATAAGGAAGCCGTTCTTCTTCAACACTGGACGCATCTCAGCATCGATCTGGCAAAGTGCACGAGCGATACCCATACGTGCTGCCTCAGCCTGACCCTTGATACCACCACCTACGAGGTTAATCATAACGTCGTAGTTCTCCAATGTGTTAGTAACCAACAAAGGCTGCTTAACCTCATACTGAAGAATGTGCAATGGGAAATAAACCTCAAGCTCCTTATGGTTAACTGTAATCTTACCAGTACCTGGCTTCACGAATACGCGAGCAACAGCAGCCTTACGGCGACCTACGGTGTTTACAACTTCCATAATTCTTACTTAATCTCGTTTAACTTAATCTCCTTTGGGTTCTGTGCAGCGTGAGGATGCTCAGCGCCTGCATAAACCTTCAAATTCTTCATGATTGCCTCACCCAAACGTGTCTTAGGCAACATGCCGCGTACTGCGTGCTCTACAACGAACTGAGGCTTCTTGTCTGTTGTCAAGAAATCAGCTGGAGTAGCGAAACGCTGACCACCAGGGAAACCGGTGTAACGTGTGTAGACCTTGTCGGTCATCTTAGCGCCAGTAAGCTTCACCTTATCAGCGTTGATTACGATAACGTAGTCACCGCAGTTTGTGTGTGGGGTGTAGCTTGGCTTGTTCTTGCCGCGGAGGATCTTAGCCACCTGCGATGCAAGACGTCCCAAAATCTCGTTCGTAGCGTCAATCACGAACCACTCCTTCTGAGCGTCCTCTGCCTTGACCGAGATAGTCTTGTAACTCTTTGAATCCACTTTGTTAAAAGTTTAGTTAATACTTAATTTATTGTAATCCATTCCCGAAAACACTTTTTCGGGCTTGCAAAGATACACATTTTTACAAAGATACAAATCTCTCTCTCCTCTTTTTTTTTAGCAAAAAGGCTAATTACCTACATCACAACAAGTTAACATATTTTTAACGCAACAAAATTAATTTACTATTGTAGTGAAATTTGCAAATTTAAGGAGGTTAACGATATTAACTGTATATATTATATATAGGTATGCCCTAAAAAGAAAAGAGTTCGGCACAAGACCGAACTCTTAACCAATATGTCGATTTCGTCAAATCAACTATCGTTGCAAATTACAATGCATATACCGCGCGAGCGAAGTAGTTATCCTTCAAAGGAGCGTACTTGCTGATTGTTGCGAATGTGCTATAGTTGTAATCCCAGTAGCCGTTAAGGTTGAAATACTTAAGGTGCACACGGTTTGCGAAGTAAGCCTCACCCTGTGGGTCGTTACCCTCTGCATCAGTTGAAGAGACGTAGATAGCATACTTACCATCTGCGTAGTACTCAGTCTCACAGAAGAGTGCATTCTCAGCATTGTCTGCAGCCAAGCCCTCATTCAAAGCCTTACGAGCAGTGTGGATAGCATCCAACTCATAGATTGAAGCCAAGTTCCAACCCTCGCCAAGACCCTCAGCCCAAGCAGCAGCATCTGTAGCATTATCACCTGCAAGATTCTTCTCCTCTACTGATACAACCTTAACGCCATTAGCGATGCTATAAACAACAGCCTTAACACCATTAACGTCTACAATCTGACCAACATAGTGACCTGTGTCATAAGTTGCACCAATCACACGTGTAGCGCCAGTAACATTCTCGTATGAAACATTAGAAACTGTTGAGTTACCGCCATCAGCACCCGCAACAATACCCTTGCGTACATCGTCACATACGATAGTTACGTTCTCTACAGTTGCGCCATTGAGAGTCTGGCGGCTGATGATACCAGAGATACCACCAACACATGTAGTACCCTTAACAGTCAAACCAGATGCAGCAAAGTTAGAGTAGTTAGCAGTCAAACCACCATTCATCTGAATATCTGAGATAACGCCACCAATAGTCTTATTACCCTCGATTACAGAACCCTCTTTAGCCTCGATAGAGATATTCTTCGCGTCAACGCAACGACGAGTGTAAGCCAATACACCTGAAGTATAGTCACCACCCTTGATAGAGACATTGCCCTTAACTGTAATGTTCTCCAAAGCAGTGTAGTATGGATAAGCGATAGCAGCAGCAACGATATGACCATTAAGATTGATGTTTACGTTCTCAATTGTAAGGTTCTTGATATAGTTCTGATTGTCCTTATCAACACCCTCAGTTACACCGAACAAACCACCATAAACATACTGGTCAGCATCTGGAGCAAGAGCAGTAATCTTCAAGTTCTTGATAGCATAGCCACGACCATCGAAGTTACCCATAAAGCCGTGCTCAGTAGTAGCAGAACCGATAGGAGTCCACTCCTCATTGTTAAGATCGATATCATTTGCAAGAACGATTGTCTTACCAGCGAAGTAGTCAGCACCGCTGTTTACCTTTGAAGCGATGAGCTTAAGAGCAGCAGCGTTATTGAGAATCAACTCACCGTTAACATAGTAGATACCAGCCTCAGCAGCTGTGTTGTAAGCCTGAACGTACTCAACGCCATCGATAACAACCTTGCTACCCTGGCAGCCGTTCAAAGTGTAACCACGACCTACATAACCAGCGTAGTCCAAAACCTCAGCAACTGAACCGTCAGAGTTCTTACCAGATACCTTACCAGTGTAAGAGCAGTTTACAAGAGTACAAACCTTAGTCTTGCCATCAGCCCAACCACCAGCGATACCACCTACACGGTAGTGGTCGTGACCACGACCCTCGCGACCTGCAGTGATTGTGATGTTACCAGTAGTGTGGCAGTTTGTGAATACCTGGTCACCAGCAGCAAGACCGATGATACCACCAGCGAAGAACTTAGTACCAGTCACGTCGATATTTGAAGAGCAGTTCTCAAATACACACTTACCCTGCAACTGACCTGCAAGAGCACCTACGTTGTTGTTAGCCTTAAGGTAGCTACCCTTGTTAGCAACAACGTGTACATTCTTCATTGTTACGTCACCGTAAGAGTTACCACCAGCAACAACAGCAACACGGCTTGCACCGTTAGCAGTAGTTGTAGTCTCAACCTTGATATCACCCTTAACAGTTACGTTCTCGATAGTAGATGTACCCTCCAAAGAACCTACAACTGCACCGATGTGACCCTGGCTGTGGTCGATATCCAAGCAAGGGATATTAACATATACGTTCTGGAATACTACGTTCTTGATAGTAGCGTTCTTAGCATAACCGAAGAAGCCCATGTAAGCCTTACCCTCCTTAGCCTCAGCCTCAACAATGTTTAGATTACTGATTGAGTAACCGTTACCGTCGAATGTGCCAACAAAGTTGTTCTCTTCTGTACCGATTGGAGTCCATGGCTGGTTACCAAGGTCGATGTTAGCAGCAAGAACGAAGTTGATCTGCTGAGCTGCACGTGTTGCGAAAGTAGATGGAGTCTCAAGAGTGCCGTTTACGTATGCTGCCAACCAAGCGAGGTCAGATGGCTGATCGATAATAGCAACAGTCTCACCAGTTACCTGGTCAACAGTTACCTCAGGCTCAGTCTGTGACTTACCATCCCAAATCTCCATATACCAAGGCTCCTTCTCAACATCATCAGCGTTAGCGAAGTTATCGTCGATAGTAACAGAGAACTCAGTGTATGCTGTCATAAGGTTACCGATGATAGTTGTCAAGTGGTTACGCTGTGTAGGGATATTTGTGTTGAAGTCAACAGTCTTGATAGGCTCGTTGTCCTGATCGTACACTGTCATCTGGAAGCTAACTGGGCTCTGTGAGTCAGTTGCAAGGATGTAGTCGGTGAACAATGTCAAGTGCGAAGCACGCTCAGTACCGTTTGAAGCAACTGTTACATCGTCGTCATAACCGCAGTTGTAAACGTGGTTAACACGGTTTTTACGGATATTGTCAACGTATGTGTAGTCGAAAGTCTTATCTGACTCGTTCTTAGAGTCTGAGATAGTACCCTCTACAGCGTTGAAAGTTGTAGGGATAACAACGTTGTTACCGTAAGTTACAGTCACGTACTTAGGGTTTGCGGTAAGGTTAAGATCTGCAAGGTCTGTAGCGATAACACGCAACTTAGCGTATGGACGCTGCAAAATTACATCATCAGCCTTGTTAGTTGCGTTGTTTGATGGAGTGTAAGTAAATGACTTGTAGTAAGCATCTGCGATCTCATCGTTGATAGCGTCAACATCCTGCTTGATAGTGATCTGAGAAAGTTTTTCACCGATAGTGTGGCGAAGACCAAGATTAGCCTGATTTGCGTAATCAACAGTCTGAGCAGCAGTACCCTCTGGGACGAAGTCAGCAAATACTACAAAACGGTAGTTACGGTGAGGGATAAGGCGTAGCTCGAATGTTACAGGCTCGTACTTGTCCTTAATAATAACCACACGATCCTTAACAGGATTCACAAGGTCATCCTCCTCATAAACCTCCATTGAGTAACGAAGGTCTACCTTGCTCCAATTCTGACGATCGCCAGTAGCATTACCATCAAGGTAGTCAATAGCGCCATAAGCACTATTCAATGTGTTCTGAGCGTCACCATCGGTACGGGTAGCACCAACAAGCTCAGGAGCTGCAACTGAAAGCTGCACGCTAACCTCACCGCGTGACTCATTGTCAGCAGTAAAGTCCTTCTGACAAGATGCTAAACCAAGCACCAAGGCAGCAAGAAAAAGAACTTTTTTCATAGCGAATAATTGTTTGTTATTAATATTTGTTTAAAATTGTCCGTTTTCACATTGGTTCTACGCCCTACCATACTCGGCAAATACGAAGAGACCCACAATGAGCACCCTTCAAAATATCAAGCGACATTCGCAATCCAACACTAATCACAACACCCTGATACTCTGCAAAATGCCCATTAATATTATCTAAAGATAACATAGCAAAGAGTATGCATATCCACTATCCATACCCACTGTTTGCTTATTTCTCTCAAATTCTCATACAAAGTTAGGAAAAATTTTGCAAAAAATAAGCTGTTTTTACAAATATTTTTCAACTATTTTTCAAGTTTGCACATCGGCAAAAATCGCTCAAACAAAATATTCTGAAACCGCACAAAAAAAACTATCGCAGAGCAATAGACTCCGCGATAGCACATATAGAAAAGTAGCCCTCTACAGCTCCGTCTTCCACAACCCGTGAAGGTTGCAATACTCGTACACCGCTATCGGCTTGGCATCGCCCAATGCAATCACCGCCTCTGGCTTGTCACTAAGGTCAACCTTAACACCGCCCTTGTCGGTCTCCACATAGATAAAGGCTATGTGGTGCTCCTCGGTCATAGGGTGCGCAACACTGCCGACCTCGACCTTGATAGTGTTATTATCAAGACGAGTCACAACAGGAACATGCTTCTCGTTGCTTGCATCCACGGTGTTAGGCACGAGCTCCTGCATCTTCTGGCCACAGCATACAATAGGAACTTTCGAGTCTACCAACTTAACTACTACATTGCCACACATCTCACATTTATAAAATCTTGTTGTCATAATCTTTCAGTTTTAATAGTTTTATGCATTGTTTTATTTTCTTGGTGCAAAAATAATACAAAGATATTGTTCTATCAAACAGATATTTTCTATCTTTGTATCGATAAAACCGATAAACTATGACACTACAACAGATGGAGTATATTGTGGCGGTGGATAAGTATCGCCATTTTGTACGCGCTGCAGAGTCGTGCAACGTTACACAGTCGACACTTTCGTCGCTTATTCAAAAGCTTGAGACAGAGCTCGATGTATCGATATTCGACCGCACACAGCACCCCGTAGCACCCACTCCTATAGGCGAGGAGATTATCGCTCAAGCGCGAGTTATTCTCTACAACTCATCGCAGATGAACGAACTTGTAGCCTCGCACAAGGGTTGCTCTGTAGGCGATATACGACTTGGCACGGTATCGACAATTGCGCCATTTATACTTCCACAACTATTTCGCTACATTAGCGACAACCACGGCGAGGTACACCTCCACGTCGAGGAGGCACGCGTGGAGACTATCAAGCAGAAGCTACTACGCGCGGAGCTCGATATCGCCATACTACCAATGCCTGTAGCCGACGAGGCACTCCTTGAGATCCCAATCTTCCACGAGCGATACTACGCATACGTATCGCCAGAGGATAGCCTACACCACAAGGAGCGACTTGTAACTGGGGAGCTTACAGCAGAGAATATATGGATGCTTGGCGAGAGTTACTGTCCCAATACAGGGCAGTTCCCCTTCTGCATCAGCGATATGACAAATATTTCGATATATGTGGCGGGTAGCATCGAGACGCTAATACGCATTGTGGACAATAACGGTGGATACACGATTATACCTGAGCTACAGTTGCCACTTATCGACAATATCCGCAGAGCAAATGTTCGCGAGTTGGTAGACCCTACACCTGGTAGAGATGTAGCCTTTGTCGTTCGCAAAGACTTTGTGAAGGAGCGAATGATAAATATCCTTGCCGAGGCAATAAAGAGCATCATCCCAGCAGAGATGCTCGACTCTCGCATTAAGAAGTTTGCAATAAAACTATAGGGAGATTATATAATTAGATATATGAGCAGAGCATCTAAAATATTAAGACTCTTGTGGCATGTGGCAGTAAGCCTTTTATTTGCAGTTGTAATGGCGATCGTAGCAACAAGCTTCTCAGCCATATACGACTTCGCACCAGCTACCCCATTTTCTGGCGACGATATCTTCAATCCATACGCGGAATTTGACCCGAACATCGAGTGGAAGCGCACCTCGTTACATACCCACACACGTGTGGATGGTCCACTAAACGAGTGCAACTACACCGCTAAGGAGACCTTTGACAAATACACCGACTATGGCTACGATATCGTAGGTATTTCAAACCATAACGAGATTACATCTCACCCCGATCCAAAGCAGGATATTCGCATCTATGAGCACGGCTATAACTTACGCAATTTTCACAAGTTAGCAATTGGCGCCGAGCAAGTTATGCGCTTCGACGCTCTATATCCGTTCTTGGCCTCACAGGCGCAATATCAGCTTCGAAAGTTAGCCGAGGAGTGCCGAGTTTTACAACTTAATCACCCCTCGCGCTCGGCGCTACTCGACAGCGCGTGCCTTACAAAAATCGGTGGTTACGATATCCTTGAGCTCTCGGGCATAGATGCATACTTAGAGAATAAGCATTGGGATTGGGCGCTTAGCGCTGGTCGATACAGCTTTGCCCTATTAAACGACGATCTACACTACCCAGATAGATCAAGCCGTTTTGCGGTGCGCTGCAGTTTTTTAGGTGCCGAGGAGTGTACTACGGAGGAGATTATTAGCACACTTAAGAGCGGTTGCTTCTACTCAATGCGCGTACCTGACTACGGCAATGGTGACTGGGAGGCAAAGCGCGCACAAAACCAGGCTCTCCCAACGATAGAAAACATTGGTTTAGTGGACGATACAATCTTTATGAAACTTTCACACTCGGCGGAGCAGATTAGTGTTATTGGTCAGAATCACACCCTCCTTGCACGAGCTACCGAGAGCGACACTATATCATATTGTATGCGCGATTGCGACCCCTACGCCCGCATTGTGGCATCCTACCCCGACAGCCTTATCATTATGACAAACGCCTTTGCGCGCTACGACAAGGCTTCGATGGCATCACCCTCAGATAGAGAGTTTTGTACAATAAATAGAACTATGACAGCGTTATATAACGTTGTAATAGTGATGATTATGGGTATAATAATATTTATTTACATAAGATTAATCAGACGATGGAAGAGAAGATAAAGCGCATTAAACAGTGGTTTAATAAGCCACTTAGCATAGTGTGGTTTTGTATGACAATAAGCCTCTTTACGCTTATTGCCTACCATAAACCTCTGTTTAGCTATGTCGTTGATAATGTGGAGTGTGGCTTTAGTGGTGTTATGATAGTCATCAGTTTCTTGGTGCTGCTTGTTGCCGCTAACTTTATGATGGCAATGCTTCTTATCAAACCGCTACGCATGGTGGGTCGCGTGATTGTGGCTATATCGATGCTCGCAAATGGTGCCGCGATATACTTTGTAAGTAGCTCAAACGTACTACTTACGCGCGATGTTATGGGCAACCTCTTCAACACCCGCGTCTCAGAGGCATCGGGCTTTATAACCATAGGTATGTTCCTATATATCATCATCTTCGGACTACTACCAGCCCTCTATATCATTTTTCGCAAGGTGGACTATGGCAAGTATAGCACCTTTGGCAAGAGCATCGGCATATCACTCCTTAGTATTATCGCCATGGCACTACTCAATATTAACAACGTGCTATGGATAGACCGCAATGCCACAAAGGTGGGCTCGCTCATTATCCCTTGGTCGTATGTCGCCAATACCGCGCGTCACTTCCACCACCAGATGATGCTTAACCGCAAGGAGATAATCCTTCCCGATGCATCGTTTAGCTCTGACGACCCTGCGGTAATGGTGCTTGTAATCGGCGAGTCGGCACGTAGAGAGAACTTCTCGCTCTATGGCTACGAACGCGAGACAAACCCACTACTTAAGCAGGATAGCGTAACAACATATATCGCCAACGCCTCGGCAACATCTACCACTCAGGCTGTTAAGGCGATATTGGACCACAAACGCGTGGAGGAGCTATATGAGATTTTGCCAAACTATATGTACCGCAACGGCGTGGATGTGGTATGGCGCACAGCCAACTGGGGTGAGCCACCGCTCCATATCGAGAAGTACCGCAACGTGTCAAAACTTAGATCCGAGTACCCCTATGCAGATAGCAAGTACGACGGTATATTGTTGGAGGGTCTGGGCGAGGAGATTGCAGCATCTACAAATAACAAACTCCTAATCGTAATACATACAACCACAAGCCACGGTCCTGAGTATTATAAGAAGTATCCTGCGGAGTTTAAGCAGTTTACCCCAGTATGCACTACCGTGGAGATGGCGAAGGCTAAGCGTTCGGAGCTTATCAATGCCTACGACAACACCATTCTCTATACCGACTACCTCCTACACTCCATCATCGAAGTGCTACGCGATGTGGAGGATAGAGAGTGCGCCATGATATATATATCCGACCATGGCGAGAGCCTTGGCGAGGGCAATATCTATATGCACGGCATGGTATCGGCATCGATGGCCCCAAAGGAGCAGACCGAGATTCCGTTTATCGTATGGCAGGGCGACAACCCTCGCACACTAAAGAGCCTCGATAAGGTAGGCCACTACCATATCTTCCATAGCGTTATGGACTACTTAGATATGGAGAGCGAGTTCTATAAGGAGGAGTTCAGTATCTTTGAATAAGAGATCTAATTAACAAAACCAAACTTCAATTAGCCCCACTACCCAATTTTTTGTCAGAAGTCGTGAGATGTGGTGCATCGTAAAATAAAACACTCTGGGATAGTACTGAAATGTACAGCCCAGAGTGTTTTAGTTTGGGATGTGCCGCAGATTGCGGCTTATCACAAGAAATTACTTCTTCATATAACCCTTAATATAGTGGTGGTGGCTACCGTAGCGGTTGAATGCTGCACGGTCGAGCTCCTCCTGTGCTGATGGGTGAGCAACAGAGATGATAAGGCGTGCACGCTCCTGAAGGCTCTTGCCGTAGAGATCAACAGCACCATTCTCAGTTACAAACCAGTGGATGTGGTTACGAGTAGTAACAACACCAGCACCCTCAGTAAGAGCGTCGGAGATCTTTGATACGCCCTTGTTAGTGATAGAAGGCATTGCGATGATAGCCTTACCACCCTTAGATAGTGAAGCACCGTAGATGAAGTCTACCTGACCACCAACACCTGAGTAGAATTTACGGCCAAGAGAGTCAGCACATACCTGACCAGTGATATCTACCTGAAGTGCAGAGTTGATAGCTGTAACCTTATCGTTCTTAGAGATGATAAATGGATCGTTAGTATAGCCTACATCCATCATAAGTACACCTGGGTTGTCATCGATGAAGTCGTAAACCTTCTGAGAACCCATAAGGAATGTAGATACCATCTTACCCTTATCGATATTCTTCAACGCACCGTTGATAACGCCCTTCTCTACAAGTGGAAGAACGCCATCTGCGAACATCTCGGTGTGAACACCAAGGTTCTTGTGGTTGCCAAGCTGTGCAAGTACAGCGTTAGGAATAGCACCGATACCCATCTGAAGGGTTGCACCATCCTCGATAAGACCTGCGCAGAGGTTACCAATCTTTGTCTCTACCTCATCTGGAGCAGTGAAGTGAGCCTCCTCAAGTGGCTGATCGTCCTCAACGAAGAAGTTAATCTTCGAGCTGTGGATCATAGCGTCACCGAATGAACGTGGCACATACTTGTTAACAACAGCGATAACATAGTCTGCGCACTCTACAGCAGCCAATGTAGCATCTACAGATGTACCGAGAGATACATAACCGTGCTTGTCAGGACGTGACACCTGAATCATAGCTACATTACAAGGCACAGCACCAGAACGATAAAGCTTCTGGGTCTCAGAGAGGAAGATTGGAATATAATCCGCGAAACCGCTCTGTGTAACCTTACGCACGTTGCCACCTACGAAGAATGAGTCGAGCTGGAATACGCCCTCGAACTCTGGATCAGCGTATGGTGCTGGACCCTCTGTGTGGAGGTGGTGGATGTGTACATCCTTGAACTCGCCAGCGCGACCACGATCGCACATAGCCTTAATAAGGCACTGAGGTGCCGATGCTACTGAACTAAGGTGAATATGATCACCTGACTTAATACACTTTACAGCCTCCTCGGCAGTAGTGAACTTAATGTTGCTCATGTCTTTAAGTTTTTTATTTAGGTTTTGTTTGTTTTCCTAATTTATATATTACGAGGTTAAACTAACGGTATTTAGCGTGACACAATTTCTTGTCAGAAGGGGTTAGATTTGGTGCCAAGTCGAAATTGACTCGGATGGGGGTGTACTTGGCGTACATCCCCATTCGGGGCAATGAGCTTGGTGCCGAAGATGGCCCCTTATCACGAGATAGACCCAATTTCTTGTTAGAAGGCTGCAGATACAACGCTCGGCAAAATTGGCTGCGATGGGCTGTACTTGGGCGTACTGCCCATTGCAGACATATTTTGTTAGCGGCAGTAGATGTCTGCCTTATCACAAGAAATTACTTGCGCTTAACTTCTACCTGCTCGTAACCCTCGATAATATCACCAACCTTAATATCGTTGTATGACTCGATGTTAAGACCGCAGTCCTGACCTACAGAAACCTCCTTCACATCGTCCTTGAAGCGACGGAGTGAGCCGAGCTTACCAGTGTAGATAACGATACCGTCACGGATAACGCGGATAGCAGTGTTACGCTGCATCTTACCCTCACGAACGATACAGCCAGCAACAGTACCAACCTTAGAGATCTTGAAGGTCTCCATAACCTCGGTAGAGCATACAATCTCCTCCTTCATTACTGGCTCAAGCATACCCTCGATAGCATCCTTGATCTCGTTGATAGCGTCGTAGATGATAGAGTAGAGACGGATATCAATCTGCTCCTTCTCGGCAGCCTTACGCGCTGCAGCTGAAGGACGCACCTGGAAGCCCACGATGATAGCATTTGAGGCTGCAGCAAGCAATACATCCGACTCAGAGATCTGACCTACAGCAGAGTGGATAACGTTCACCTGTACGGTCTCCTTAGAAAGCTTGATAAGTGAGCCTGTCATAGCCTCCACAGAGCCGTCCACATCACCCTTAACGATGATGTTAAGCTCCTTGAACGAGCCAATAGCGATACGGCGACCAATCTCGTCGAGGGTAACGTGCTTCTGTGTCATGATGCCCTGCATACGCTGCAACTGCTCACGCTTGTTTGCAATCTCACGTGCTGAGCGGTCGTCATCCATAACATTGAATGTATCACCCGCCTGTGGCGCACCGTTAAGACCAAGCACCTGTACTGGTGTTGAAGGACCTGCCTCAACAACCTTCTTACCATTCTCGTCGAACATTGCCTTAACACGACCAGTGTATGTACCCGAAAGAAGTACATCACCTACGCGCAAAGTACCATTCTGAACCATGATAGTAGCTACATAGCCACGACCCTTATCCAACATAGACTCGATAACAGCACCACTTGCCTTACGATTTGGGTTAGCCTTAAGTTCGAGCACCTCTGCCTCCAAAAGCACCTTCTCAAGGAGCTTATCGAGGTTAAGACCCTGCTTAGCAGACACCTCCTGACACTGGTACTTACCGCCCCAGTCCTCAACAAGGTAGTTCATCTGCGAAAGCTGCTCGCGGATACGGTCTGAGTTAGCCTGTGGCTTATCCATCTTATTGATTGCGAATACCATAGGTACACCCGCTGCAGAGGCGTGGTTGATAGCCTCACCAGTCTGAGGCATCACGCTATCGTCGGCAGCAACGATGATGATGGCAACGTCGGTCATCTTAGCACCACGCGCACGCATCGCTGTAAACGCCTCGTGACCTGGGGTATCAAGGAATGTAATCTTCTGACCGTTAAGCTCTACAGAGTAAGCACCGATGTGCTGTGTGATACCACCAGCCTCGCCTGCAGTAACGTTTGTCTTACGAATGTTATCCAAAAGCGAAGTCTTACCGTGGTCTACGTGACCCATTACGGTAACGATAGGTGGACGTGATTCAAGCTCCTCGTCAGTATCAACATCGCTCTCGATAGCCTCCTGAATCTCTACAGATACGAACTCTACCTTGAAGCCGAACTCCTCAGCCACTACCACCAATGCCTCAGCATCAAGACGCTGGTTGATAGATACCATAAGACCAAGGTTCATACAAGCCGAGATAACCTCCATTGGAGATACGTTCATCATGGTAGCGAGCTCACTTACGGTTACGAACTCCGTAACCTTAAGCACGCTACGCTCCATCTCCTCGCGCTCGATCTCCTCGTTCATGCGCTCACGAACCTCCTCACGCTTCTCCTTACGATATTTTGCACCCTTGCTCTTTGTACCCTTAGCTGTTAGGCGAGCAAGAGTATCCTTAATCTGCTTTGATACCTCCTCATCAGATACCTCCTGACGAACTACTGGTTTTGGTGCTGGCTTCTGCTTCTTATTCTTCTTACCGGCACCCTGCTGATTCTGCTGACCCTGCTGATTCTGCTGCTGTGGACGCTGAGCATTGTTGTTATTGCCCTTGTTGCCATTCTTGTCCTTCTTACCGTCAACATTCTTGCCCTCCTTAGCAACATTCACCTTCTCCTTCTCCAAGCGCTTACGCTTGTGCTTGCCTCCAGGAACCATATTAGACACATCCATAGTACCCAAAATCTTTGGACCACCAAGCTGCTCTACCTCGGTACGATATACCGAGTCGCGCTTAGGCTCTACTGGCTGCTCAGTCTTAGGCTCTTCCACCACTGGCTTAGGCTCTGGCTTAGGCTCAGCCTTTGGTGCTGGCTTAACCTCTGGTGCTGGCTCTGGCTTAGGCTCAGCCTTTGGCTTTGGGTTAAGGTCGATCTTGCCCAAGATCTTTGGACCACGAACCTCGTCCTTAACACTGATAGTGTTCGACTTAATCACAACCTCCTCGTCATCTTCCTTGGCGTTGTTGATGCTCACTACACCCTTCTGCTGAATGCGCTCGCGCACTGCCTTGCGTTCGTTACCCGACTGACGGTTACGACCAAACTCCTTCTCAAGAGCAGCATATATCTCGTCGCTCACAGGCGATGAAGGCGAGCAGTCACTCTGCAAGCCCTTGCGCTGGAGAAAGTCGGCAAGTGTGTTAAAACCCACCTTAAACTCCTTTGCAACCTGTATAAGCCTCATTTTCTTGCTATTATCCATTCAATAAAATCATTAATCGTTATCACTATTCAAACTCTGCCTTGAGGATAGATACTACCTGCTCAGCCTGCTCAATCTCAAGGTCTGCGCGTTGTGCTACCTCCTCTACCGATAGCTCCAATACACTCTTTGCAGTATCGCAACCCGCAGCCTTAAGAGCCTCGATAATCCAGCCCTCAATCTCGTCTGCGAACTCTACAAGAGCAACATCCTCCTCCTCAATCTCACGATATACATCGATGTCGTAGCCTGTAAGCATCTTCGATAGACGAATGTTAAGACCACCCTTACCGATAGCCAACGACACCTCCTCTGGCTTGAGATATACAGATGCTGTCATCTTCTCCTCGTCAACTGTGATTGTAGAGATCTTAGCAGGGCTCAACGAGCGCTGAATCATAAGCGATGTGTTAGATGTGTAGTTCACAACATCGATATTCTCGTTGCGCAACTCCTTAACCACGGTATAGATACGTGAACCCTTCATACCCACGCAAGCACCTACTGGGTCGATGCGGTCGTCGTAAGACTCCACAGCCACCTTCGCACGCTCACCTGGGATACGAGCAATCTTCTTAATGGTAATAAGACCATCGAAGATCTCAGGCACCTCCTGCTCGAACAAACGCTCAAGGAACTGGTTGTCGGTACGAGAGAGAATGATGCGTGGCTGATTGTTGTTCATCTCAACGCTCTTAACCACAGCCTTGATGGTGTCACCCTTACGGTAGAAGTCGTTAGGAATCTGCTCACCCTTTGGCAAAACAAGATCGTTGCCATCGTCGTCGCGCACCAAAACCTCCTTCTTCCATACCTGGTAAACCTCACCTGAGATAATCTCGCCAACCTTCTCAGAGTACTTCTCGAAGAGGGCAGCCTTCTCAAGGTCAAGGATGCGTGATGCAAGGTTCTGACGCAATGACAACACCGCACGACGACCAAACTTAGTCATATCGATCTGGTCAACATACTCGTCACCTACATCGTATGATGCATCAATAGCCTTAACCTCTGAAAGTGCGATCTCGGTGTTCTCGTCCTCCAACATCTCATCCTCAACGACGGTGCGGTTACGCCAAATCTCCAAGTCTCCCTTCTCAGGGTTGATGATTACATCGAAATTCTCGTCACTCTCAAACTGCTTCTGCAAAGCGTGACGAAATACATCCTCCAACACTCCGATAAGGGTAGCATTGTCGATGCTCTTAAGCTCTTTAAACTCAGCAAAGTTGCTGATAAGATTAATGTACTTCATTGTTGTTTATATATTTTGTTTTATTTGTTTTTCTTTTTGTGTGAATTGTTGTGGGTTTCTGTGAACTCATCTGAACCTATCCTAACTCATCTGAACTCAATCTCAAACTCAAGGCAGATGCCAAAAGAACCCTACAACCAATACCTCTCAGGTTGCAATTTTTTTGCGTTGGATTGTTTAGCCGCAAACCCAATTTCTTGTCAGAAGTGGTAAGATTTGGCGATTTGTCGCAGACTGAAAAAGCGGAGTTTACTTAAGGTAAATGAGCATTTTTCAGACAAGCAAAGCGCCGAAGATTGCCACTTATCACAAGAAATTACTTGAAATCCAAGTACTCTTTTACGTACTTAACCTCCTCCCAAGCAAAATCCTTTGTCACCTCTACGGTCTGCTTGCGCTTCTTGCCCTCGACGAGCTGCTTCTCCTCGTATGAGATCTGAATACCAGTCTCGGTAGCATCATTGAGCTTTGCAAGCACCTTAACACCATCCTTGAGAAGAACCTCCACTGATGAGCCAAGAATCTTCTTGTACTGGCGAAGTTGCTTAAGTTCTGAGCCAATACCCGCTGATGCCACCATTAGTGAGTAGTCCTCAACCTCACGGTCAAGCTCTGCCTCGATAGCACGATTTAGGGTTGCACAATCCTCAAGACGCACCGCAGTATCGCTGTCGATAAGAAGCTCTATATCACCCATAGGAGACACCTTGCACTCGACAACAAACATATCACTACCCGCCAAATGACGCTCAGCAATCTCTATAACACTCTTACTATCAATCATATATTTTTCAATTTATAATCCTCTTTCCCTACGACACGTCCCTTAATCCGTAGCCCCACCTTTATGCGAGCACTCTCTTAATCGGGACCCCTAAGCACGAAATAAGGGGACTCTCCGTCCCCTTACTCTCTCGCTTTTACGCTGCAAAGATATGTATTTTTTTGCGGTCAGACAAATATTTAGGCTATTTTTTCGGCATTTTTGCAAATTTCTTACTACGTAAGGGGAACAAAAATAGGGAAAGACCGCAGTTTACTAATCGTAAAAGAGGAGCTCGCCCTATTTGTACAACGCCAAAGTAGCCTTTATGTGCGACTACTTATTTAGCTTTGCCCAAGTATCCTTAAGTGTTACTGTACGGTTAAATACAAGGTGCTCAGGTGTTGAGTCGGCATCTACGTTGAAGTAGCCAATACGCTGGAACTGAAGGTAGTCGTAAGGCTTAGCATCAGCGAGATACTTCTCCACATAGCACTCTGTAAGTACCTTCAACGAGTCCTCGTTGATCATCTCCTGCATAGCCTCAAGAGCCTCGCTGCCCTTCTCTTTGCGAATTGCAGCCATCTCATCGCGAGGGTTCTCCACCTTCCACAAGCGGTCGTAGAGACGTACCTCAGCCTTGATGCAGTGGTCGCAGCTTACCCAGTGAAGCGTACCCTTAACCTTGCGGTTGCTACCAGGCATACCAGTCTTTGTCTCAGGGTCGTACTCAGCATATACGGTGGTGATGTTACCATTCTCATCCTTATCGCAGCCAGTACACTTCACGATATATGCATTCTTAAGACGCACCTCTTGACCTGGGGTCATACGGAAGTACTTCTTTGGTGCATCCTCCATAAAGTCCTCACGCTCCATCCACAACTCGCGGCTGAACTCGATGGTATGTGTACCAGACTCTGGATCCTCAGGGTTGTTGATAGCCTCAAACGACTCCACCTGACCCTCTGGATAGTTAGTAATCACAAGCTTAACTGGGTCGATAACGGCACTAACGCGTGTTGCGCGCTTGTTAAGGTCATCACGCACAGCAGACTCGAGCAATGCCATATCGTTGAGTGCATCGTATGTAGTGTAGCCAATCTTATCTACGAAGTTACGGATAGACTCTGGCGAGTAACCACGACGACGGAAACCGCACAATGTAGGCATACGAGGATCATCCCAGCCATTCACCAAGCCCTCCTTAACAAGGATTAGCAGGTTACGCTTGCTCATAAGCGTATAGTTTAGGTTGAGCTTGTTGAACTCATACTGACGAGGACGCTCGTCTGATGGGTCAACACCCTCCTTAACCCAGTCTACGAATAGGTCGTAAAGTGGACGGTGAGGCACAAACTCAAGGGTACACAACGAGTGCGTTACACCCTCGAAGTAGTCGCTCTGACCGTGCGCGAAGTCGTACATAGGATATACCTTCCAAGCATCGCCAGTGCGGTGATGTGGGTGGTTTACAACACGATAGATGATAGGGTCGCGGAAGTGCATATTCGAACTCGCCATATCAATCTTAGCGCGGAGCACCATTCTACCCTCCTCAATCTCGCCGCGTGTCATCTGCATAAACAAGTCAAGATTCTCCTCGATTGGACGGTTACGGCATGGGCTCTCGGTACCTGCCTGTGTTGGAGTACCCTTCTGCGCTGCAATCTCCTCCGACGACTGCTCATCGATATATGCCTTGCCCTCCTTAATCAAGCGAACTGCAAAGTCCCACAACTGCTGGAAGTAGTCCGAAGCGTAGTACTCAGCACCCCACTCGAAGCCGAGCCACTTAATATCCTCCTTAATAGCCTCTACATACTCAACATCCTCCTTGGTAGGGTTTGTATCGTCGAAGCGAAGATTACACACTCCACCATAGCGCTTTGCTACACCGAAGTCCAAGCAGATAGCCTTGGCGTGACCAATATGAAGGTAGCCATTAGGCTCGGGTGGGAAACGTGTCTGAACACGCGTTTTACCCTTAGCTATCGCCTCTTCGATAGCCTCTTCCACAAAGTTCAATGACTTCTCCTTAACCTCTGTTGTCTCAACTGTCATAATCTATAGTTTTGTTAAATTTATTTTCCTAAGTTATCCAACATCACTGATACACCCAACCACTGACGTGTACCAATACCTATGCCATCACTCTCGATGGTAAAGCCCACATCTAAGAGCACCGTGCGATTTGCAAAATACTCTCTATAGCAAAGTGTTACCGCATCATAAAAGATACTTTCTTGCGAAGCATAGTGTTGTAATCCGTGATACAAATCCTTGCCATAGCGACCGTAGTAGACAAATGGAGCCTCACCCAAATAGGCAACATTTGACACGGTCCAGTTATTATATTTCAGCACGCCATAGAGCTCTATTCCATTTGGGCACACCCACTCATTCTCTGCAACTCTATCCCTCTGCACCGACTGCACATACTTGGCTCCTACATCGTAGTTCTCTCCCTGCACACCAATATATGGCGTTAGTAGAAAGTTATCCACCACATCGTCATTCGTAGCCTCGTTGTAGTCCTTGGCATAGTGACCAATCATAATGTCGTAACCGAGATATAGCGACCTCTCAGCATAACGTGCCGAGGTCATTATCGCAAATGCCTCGCGTGTGGTGACTGTACGCTTACCATTGTAGTCCATCGCAAACTCTATAAACGAGGCTCCCGATGCCGACTCCTTACGCGCCAAGACACCACTAAGGGTATTGTTATAGTAGCGATAGTGGCGATCGAAAAAGAGGTCTCCCTGCAAGCCACGCATCTCGCTACGGGGAAATATACCAGCCAGCAATCGCACCTGTGGGGCACGATAGCCGTAGTAGAAATGGAGGTTAGTGTCGCTAACGAAGTCAGTCACATGACCAAAGTCGCGCGTAAAGTCGCTCGCCACAACAAGTTCGCTACCCTCGCTCCAACAGAGCCCCACCTTCGGCGTTAGGCGCGTGCTGAAGAGTGTCTCGGACCACTTGGTCTCCATTCCCGCATACTCAGTATTATCGAATAGGGTTATAAAGTCAACCCCATACTTCAACTCTTGTGCCATAGTGGTATGCACATACGACAATAGAGCCAAAATGGCTACGATAATTCTTCTAAGTTTGGGCATAGTTAGCTATATAACAACATTTCACCGCAAATTTACTGAAAATATTTTTATATTTATTACTTTTGCAAGACAATATTAAAATTAGTTCACCGAATTATGCGTAAATTACTTAACGAGGAACTCGGTCGCCCTACACTTGACGAGTATGCCGAGAGCCAGAAGCTACCCGTTGTAGCCGTACTCGACAACGTACGCTCAGCACAGAATGTAGGCTCATTCTTCCGCACTGCCGATGCCTTTGGTATTGAACATATTGCACTCTGTGGCATCAGCTCAACACCTCCAAATCGCGAGATACATAAGACGGCTCTTGGCGCAGAGCTTAGCGTAGCTTGGAGCTACTACCCTACAACCCTTGAGTGCATCGAGAAACTTCGCTCGGAGGGATATCAGATTATCGCTATCGAACAGATTGAGGGCTCTACGATGCTCGATAAGTTTGTAGCCGAGAAGGATGCTAAATACGCCCTTGTCTTTGGTAATGAGGTAGATGGTGTAGATCAAGCCGTTGCTGATATCGTTGACGGCGCAATCGAAATTCCACAAGTAGGCATCAAGCACTCACTCAACGTCTCGGTCTCTGCTGGCGTTGTTATGTGGGAGGTGTTTAGACAGCTTTTCTAAAAGTGAACGGTGAAAACTGGAAAGTAATGTGCGCTACGAGATTGATTTTTTCAATGACAGCAGGGACAGCAGGGACAGCAGGGAGATATCTATGATACTCTGCTTCTCTGTTGTCTCTGTTGTCTCTGCTGTCTCTGCTGTCTTTTATAACCCTTTATTCACAAAAACAAAATAGACGACCAATTTGGTCGTCTATTCTGCAAACTTGCTCTTGCGGAGGGCACTGGATTCGAACCAGCGGATACCTTACGATATCGGCAGTTTAGCAAACTGCTGGTTTAAGCCACTCACCCAACCCTCCTTAAACCATCTTTTTGTAAAAGAGCGGTGCAAATATACAACTAATTTTCTAATATGCAAAATTTATTGATATATTTAGTCTAATCATATCGCAAAACAGAGTTTTTTTTATACTTTTGCAATAACGAACAACTAATAAATAACCTATATGAAAAAACTATTAACACTATTGGCATTGGCGTGTGTATCCTTCACAGCGGTTGCCGATGAGGGTATGTGGCTACTGCCATATATCAAGAAGATGAACAGCTTAGATATGCAGAATCACGGGTGCAAGATATCTGCCGATGATATCTACTCTGCCGAGAAGTCGTCGTTAAAGGATGCCGTTGTGGTATTCGGTGGCGGTTGCACCGGAGAGATTGTATCACCTAATGGTCTGCTCTTTACCAACCACCACTGCGGTTATGGCGCTATTCAGCAGCTCTCATCCGTAGAGCACGACTACCTAAAGGATGGTTTCTGGGCTATGAACAACAGCGAGGAGCTCCCAGCGGCTGGTCTTAAGGTTAAGTTTGTACGCCACATCTTGGATGTTACAGCCGACATCGTAGGCAACATACCAGCTACAGCAAGCCAGGAGGAGTATGCAACTATCGCGGGCGAGAATAAGGCTGCGCTCATTAAGAGTCTTGAGGAGAAATACCCAGGTATGGATATAACTATTCCTTCGTTCTTCGGTGGCAATCAGTTCTTTGCATTTGTATATGAGGTATACCCTGATGTTCGTTTGGTAGGCACACCACCATCATCTATTGGCAAGTTTGGTGGCGACACCGACAACTGGATGTGGCCACGCCACACTGGCGACTTCTCTGTATTCCGTGTATATGCAGGCAAGGATAACCGCCCTGCGGAGTACTCTGAGGATAACGTACCATACAAGGCAGAGAAGTGGCTCGACATCTCACTTGACGGCATCGAGGAGGGCGACTTCGGTATGATTATGGGCTTCCCTGGCTCTACCGAGCGCTACAAGACATCATACGAGATTGACTATATGCTCGAGGTGGATAACCCTCAGCGCATCTATATCCGTGGCGAGCGCCAGGCAATCTTGCGCAAGCATATGGATGCAGACCAGGCTGTACGTATCAAGTACGACGCTAAGTTCGCAAACTCAGCAAACTACTGGAAGAACTCTATCGGTATGTCGCGCGGTATTGAGAAGCTAAATGTACGCGACAAGAAGGCAAAGCAAGAGGCTGAGTATCAGGCTTGGGCTGAGCAGAACACACTCCCAGAGGAGCACTACGTTGATGCACTACGCCTAATTGCAGAGTCGCAGAGCGAGGCTCGCGAGGAGAGTGCAACATTGCAGTATCTAAGCGAGGCGTTTATGCGCTCGATAGAGATTACGCAGACGATGCTTGGTATAGACGACTTCGAGCGCTTCTACAAGGATTACAGCGCCGATGTAGACCGCGATGTAGCAAAGCGTATGTTTGTTATCTACCGCGAGAACAACAAGCGTCTGCCATCTATCTATGAGAAGATTGACGCAGAGTTTGGTGGCGACAGCGATGCATACGTAGATTGGCTCTACGACAACTCACAGCTCACATCCTTGGATAAGTACAACGCCATTAAGGTTCTTGATAAGGAGGAGCGCATCAAGGCCTTCAAAAACGACCCAGTATATGAGCTAACAAGCTCTATTCTTGAGCTTTATCGTGAGATCTCGCCAGCTGTAGCCGCTGCCGAGGCTAAGTTTGCAGAGGGTCATCGCCTCTATATTGCAGGTCTTATGAAGATGCAGCCTGAGCGCGCTTGGGCTTCGGATGCTAACTTTACTATCCGCCTAACATACGGTAACGTATTGCCTTATAGCCCACGCGATGGCGTTATCTACAAGCACTACACCACTATCGAGGGTGTTATTGCTAAGGAGGACCCTACAAACCCTGTGGAGTTCACCGTGCCAGAGCGTTTGAAGGAGTTATACCAGGCTAAGGAGTATGGTCAATACGCAGATAAGAGTGGCCAGCTTCCAGTGGCATTCCTCGTTAACTGCGATATCACTGGTGGTAACTCGGGTTCACCTGTTTTGAACGCCAATGGTGAGCTTATCGGCTTGGCCTTCGACGGCAACTGGGAGGCAATGTCTGGAGATGTGGCCTTCGAGCCAGAGCTACAGCGCACCATCGCCGTAGATATCCGCTATGTATTGTTCGTTATTGAGAAGTATGGCAATGCAAAGTGGCTCATCGATGAGCTTACGATTAAGTAATCATCACATTTTATGAAATTTGGGTTGTTCCTTTTGGGAGCAACCCATTTTTTATTTACCTTTGCGGCATGGAGAGATATATCAATATTAACGACTTTAACTATGACCTTCCAGATGAGCGCATCGCTAAGTTTCCACTTGAGGAGCGTTCGTCGTCGAAGTTACTTATATACGATAACGGCACTATCGCCGAGAGCCACTTTCGCAATGTAGCAGAGCATCTGCCCGAGGGTGCCATGCTCGTATTTAATAATACGCGCGTAGTGCGCGCGCGCATCGTAATGCACAAGGACTCGGGGGCACGTATCGAGGTCTTCTGCCTTGAGCCACACAACCCTGCCGACTATGAGCGCGCCTTTGCGCAGTATGGCTCGTCGGAGTGGAGTTGCATCGTGGGCAACCTCAAGAAGTGGAAGGAGGGCGAAATAGGCATTAACTTCGAGTACGCGGGCGAGCAGCACACGCTTCGCGCCGAGATTGTGGAGCGAGGCACACGCGAGCATATCGTGCGCTTCCGCTGGTCGGCAGAGTGCAGCTTCGGACAGCTCCTCGAAATTCTCGGTCGCATCCCTATTCCTCCATATCTCAACCGCGAGAGCGAAGATATAGACAACACTCGCTACCAGACCGTCTATGCCCGCTTTGAGGGCTCTGTGGCAGCACCTACTGCGGGTCTGCACTTCACCCCAGAGCTCATCGATAGTATGCGCGGTAGCGGCTTTTCGTTCGAGGAGGTTACGCTACACGTTGGTGCGGGCACATTCCTTCCGGTTAAGGATGAGGATGCCACACAGCACGCTATGCATACCGAGCACTTCTCGGTAACACGCCAGACGGTAGAGAACTTACTCCATAATGCTGGTAATATCGTCGCCGTAGGTACTACATCTGTGCGTACCTTGGAGTCGTTATCCGCCCTTGCGTGGCGCATTAAGGAGTCAGGCAACCCCGATACTGAGCGCACTGTAGGTCAGTGGGAGTTGTACGATATTCCTGCGGAGTTTAGCGGCACGGAGGCACTTGAAACACTGCTTTCGTATATGCAGAACGAGGGCATCGAGCGCATAAAGGCAGCAACACAGATTATGATTACCCCTCTTGGCTACCGATTCCGCGTGGTAAACTATATCATTACGAATTTCCACCAGCCAAAGTCTACACTGCTACTACTTGTAAGCGCATACGTTGGTGGCAACTGGACAAAGATCTACGACTACGCTCTTGCCAACAACTTCCGCTTCTTAAGCTACGGCGACTCGTCGCTACTTAAGGTGAAAGGTGAAAACTGAAAGGTGAAAACTGAAAAGGGAATTTAGGGAATTTTGTGAGTTTAGTGAGTTTAGTGTTTCGCTTGATACCATTTCTCTAACTTCCTTAATTTCCCTAATCTCCCTAATAAAAAGGCAAAGCCTTTTAACCATTACTAATTACTAATTACTCTCTACTCATTACCATAAAAAATATCGTGGGATCGTACATTAAAGTACAGCCCACGATATTTTGTTTAGGATAGGTCAAAATAGGTGTGAGGTTGATTGCCCCACGACCGAATTTTTGATTAGAAGGCTGCAGATACAACGCTCGGCAAAAATCCCGACGATGGGCTGTACTTGGCGTACTGCTCATTGTCGGGACTTTTTCGTTTTACAAAACCGAGAAAAGGTTGCTCAGCACCACAACCGAATTTTTGATTTTAGAGGAGCAGATTTGTTCTATCGTAATAAAAAATATCGTGGGATAGTACACAAAGTACAGCCCACGATATTTTGTTTAGGATAGGACGAAGGTGCCCTATAAAATCAAAAATTACCAGTTGAGGATACGACGGAAATCAAACTCCTCTGGATTAGGAAGATATGCCTTCGCTGCCTCGTAATCCTCTGGAGTGATGTAGTGCATAAGGTTGTCGATAACCTGGTGAATCTTGTCTGCGTTGATATCAACGAGACGTGGTGGAATCTTGCCAGTCTCAGGATCCTGAAGGTCCTTCAAATAGAGTGGTGATACGTAACCCTCCTGGCTGATGTAAACCATACAGCCGGTCTTACCCTCAGAGAAGAGCTTGTAAACACCCATACCAAGCTGTGAACAGTAAACAAGGTCGAAAGCACATGGAGTCTGGCAACGAACCTCGTAACCGATCTCTACTGGACGAGACTTAACCTTGATACCAAGAGCCTTGCAACGCTTCTCAAGAAGTGTATTAAACATCTCAGCCTTAGATACCTTACCAAGCTCTGGATGACCGTGGTCGTCGTATGAGAAGTGGATACCAGACTTTAGTATCTCCTCCTGGTCAAGGGCGTGGAATACACCCTCAGATACCATCGCTACACCATAGTCCATATTCATAATCTTACGCTTAACGATAGCAGATACGATAAGGTTGATGATCTTGTCGATAGTAATCTTAGTCTTGTTGAACATCTCTGGGATGATGATCATTGGGTAGTGGCAAGCAGATGCGATACCGAATGCAAGGTGACCTGCAGAGCGACCCATAGCTGCAACAACGAACCAGTTAGCAGATGTACGAGCATCGTTGTAAACGGCACGACCAATTACAGAACCAGCGTTCTTAGCAGACTGGTAACCAAATGTAGGCATACCTGCTGGCAATGGAAGGTCGTTGTCGATAGTCTTAGGAACGTGGATGTTTGCAATAGGATACTGCTTAGCCTCCAAGAACTTAGCGATGCGGTTTGCAGTAGATGCAGTATCATCACCACCTACGGTAACGAGCAACTTGATGTTGTTCTCCTTGAAGAAATCGAGGTTGAAGTTCTTTTCAAAATCCTCCTCAGATGGCTTGAAACGGCTCATAGTGAGGTACGAACCACCCTGGTTGAAGATGTAGTCTACACGGAACATATCCAAATCCTCGAAGCGTGGATTTGGGTTAAATAGACCTGAATAACCGTAGTGAAGACCAATAACACGGTAACCCTTTGCAAGGAAAGTCTTTGCGACAGAGCCAACAACGGTGTTCATACCTGGTGCTGGACCGCCACCTGTTAGAATTGCAATTGCCTCTTTCATAGCGTTTTATATTAAATTATAAATAATCTTCATTTCTATCCCACAAAGATACTAAATATTTTTAAAAACAAATAAATTTTATACCACTATAATTCATTCTATTAAAAATTAGTATCTTTACATTGAGAAAAACGAGAATACTATGAGTATACGGAGCTTTATTTCGATTGTGAGTTTGGTGCTTACGGCTGCAATTACACGCGCCGAAGAGCCATTTAATGGTCTTATCACACGCCTTGACGGCTCGGGCGTAAAGGCTACCGTCGCAGTTAAGGATAGCGATAAGCGCACCCGCTCGGATAGAAAGGGGCGCTTTGGACTTACCGATATCAACGGCGATGAGACACTATATATCATTATTAAGCGCGACACGACCGTTGTGGAGCTCGCAGGACATCGCAGCATTCATATTGTTCTTGCCGAGGCGGGCGAAGTGGTGAAGAGCAACGAGTCGGAGGAGTTGATGAACTTCGGCTTTGGCTATGTCAAGCGTCGCGAGAGCATCGACTACTCATCAGGTATCTCGGGCGATAGGCTTCGCGCCATGGGAACATCGGACCTACGCAAGGCGCTGATGATGTGCTACCCGGGCTTGAAGTATATAAATGGTGAATTGTGCCTAATGACACAGAACTCGATAAATGGCTCGTCAGCAGTATTAATCCTATGCGACGGCGTAGAGAGCAACCTCGACTATATTAATATTCACGACGTACAATCGGTAGAGGTTATCAAGGGCTCGAATATGTACGGCTTTAGAGGTGTTAATGGCGTGGTGCTTATAAAGACGAATAAGTAAAGTGCGCTGCGCAACTAAAAAGTGAACTTTGCGATTAAGGATAGAGTAGAGACCACAGGGACAACCGGGACAACAGGGACAGCAGAGACAACAGAGAGCATTTTTGATACTCAGTTTCGTTGTCGTCTCTTCCGTCTCTTTCGTCTCTTCCGTCTTAAATAAAAAGCCCTAAGCACCACGACCTAATTTCTTGTCAGAAGGGCGCCGAGTGCTACACTCGGCGAAAAAGACGACGATGGGTAGTACTTGACGTACGTCCCATTGTCGCCTTTTTTGTTAGGGGCCGCAATCGACCCCTTATCACAAGAAATTACTTTGTGCGGTTGATATAAGAGTTATAACGCCACTTAGCATTCTCCTCTGCAGCCTGGAATAGCTGCTCTGCCTCAGCTGGGAATGCCTTTTTAAGTGAAGTATAACGTACCTCCTTCATTAGGAAGTCGCGGAACTTGCTCCAATCTGGCTCCTTAGAGTCCATGATAAATGGATTCTTGCCCTCAGCCTCGAGCTGTGGGTTGTAGTGCCATAGGTGCCAGTAACCACACTCTACAGCCTGCTTACCTACAGTCTGTGTGCGTGTCATACCACCCTTGATACCGTGGTTGATACATGGTGCGTAGGCGATGATGAGTGATGGACCTGGGTATGCCTCAGCCTCCTTAAGTACATTGAAGAGCTGCTGCTGTGAAGCACCGATAGATACCTGAGCAACATATACATAACCGTAGGTCATAGCGATAGCACCGATATCCTTCTTACGGATACGCTTACCTGCAGAGGCAAACTTAGCAACAGCGCCCACTGGTGTAGACTTAGATGACTGACCACCAGTATTTGAGTAAACCTCAGTATCAACGATAAGGATATTTACATCCTCGCCAGAAGCCAAAACGTGATCTACACCACCAAAGCCGATATCGTAGCCCCAGCCGTCACCACCGATGATCCACTGTGACTTCTTAACAAGCCAATCCTTGTACTCAACGATTGTGCGGCAAGCCTCGCAATTGCAAGCCTCAGCAAGTGGAAGAAGGCGTGCAGCAACCTCGCGTGAAGCAGCTGCAAGGTGACGTGAGTCGATCCACTCCTGCATTGTAGCCTTAAGCTCATCAGAGCAGCAGTTGCACTCTGCGATAGCCTTGCGCATAGTATCCTCCAAAGCCTGACGTACCTTCTCAACACCAACACGCATACCGAGACCGAACTCTGCGTTATCCTCGAAGAGTGAGTTAGCCCAAGCAGGACCCTGACCCTTAGCGTTTGTACAGTATGGTGTTGATGGCGCAGAACCTGAGTAGATAGAGGTACAACCAGTAGCGTTAGCAACCATCATACGGTCACCGAAGAGCTGTGTGATAGCCTTGATATATGGAGTCTCACCGCAACCAGCACAAGCACCAGAGAACTCAAACAATGGCTGTGCAAACTGCAAGTTCTTAACAGACTTTGTCTTGTCTACATACTCAGTGTAGCCAATCTCCTTAGTAACCTTGTTCCAGTTCCGAGCCTCGTGCATCTGCTCAGCCAATGGACGCAAAACAAGAGCCTTCTCCTTAGCAGGACATACGTCAACACAGTTGTTACAACCTGTACAGTCCATAGGAGATACCTGGATACGGAACTTAAGATGCTTAGTCTCGCCCAAGCCCTGCTTCCACTCCAAGCCGCTTGCTGCAGCCTGCTGCTCAGTAGCGAGGAATGGACGGATAGCAGCGTGAGGACAAACGTATGCACACTGGTTACACTGGATACAGTTATCAATCTTCCACTCAGGAACGGCAGTAGCGATACCGCGCTTCTCGTAGGCAGCAGTACCATTATCCCATGTACCATCCTCGCGGCCATTGAATGCCGATACTGGAAGCTGATCACCCTTCAAAGCATCGATAGGAGCGCAGACATTCTTTACGAACTCTGGAACGTTCTCCTCGCTCTTGTGACACATCTCGGCGCACTCCAACTCTGCCCACTCTGCTGGCACCTCAACCTTGATAACAGCCTCGCAACCAGCATCTACAGCGGCGTAGTTCATATTCACGATATCCTCACCCTTGTTGCCGTATGACTTGTAGATAGCCTTCTTCATCTCCTCAACAGCCTTCTCGATTGGAATGATATCGGCAATCTTGAAGAATGCAGACTGCATGATAGTGTTGGTACGTGAACCAAGACCGAGCTCTGCAGCAATCTTTGTTGCGTTGATGATGTAGAAGTTAATCTCCTTCTTAGCAAGGTAACGCTTCATGTGTACTGGAAGTGTTGCGCAAGTAGTCTCAGCATCGTTAACAGAGTTAAGAAGGAACGAACCACCACGCTTAAGACCCTTCAACACGTCGTACTTCTCAACATACGATGGCACATGGCAAGCCACGAAGTCTGGCGTAGTAACCAAGTATGGAGATGTGATTGGGTTATCACCGAAACGCAAGTGCGATGAGGTGTAACCACCCGACTTCTTAGAGTCGTATGAGAAGTAAGCCTGACAATACTTGTTTGTCGAGCCACCGATAATCTTAATAGAGTTCTTGTTAGCACCTACAGTACCGTCTGAGCCAAGACCGAAGAACAATGCCTCGAAAGTACCCTCCTTAGCCATTGAAATCTCCTTACCTACAGGCAATGACAACATTGTAACATCGTCGTTGATACCTACAGTAAAGTGATTCTTTGGAGCCTCAGCCTCGAGGTTCGCAAATACTGCCAACATCTGAGCTGGAGTAGTATCCTTAGATGAAAGACCGTAGCGACCACCGATAATCATTGGACGATTCTCGCACTCGTAGAATGCATCGCGAATATCGAGCAACAATGGCTCACCTGTAGAGCCTGGCTCCTTAGTGCGGTCAAGCACGCAGATGCGCTTAACGCTCTTAGGCAATACATTGAAGAGGTACTTCGCTGAGAATGGACGGTAGAGGTGTACGGTGATAACACCCACCTTCTTGCCCTGAGAGCGAAGGTAGTCAACGCACTCCTTGATAGTCTCAGTAACAGAGCCCATAGCAATGATGATATTCTCAGCCTCTGGGTCACCATAGTATGTGAATGGCTTGTACTCGCGACCAGTGATAGTTGAGATCTTCTCCATAGCCTCAGCAACCATATCAGGCACTGCGTTATAGAACTTGTTTGAAGCCTCGCGAGTCTGGAAGTAGATATCTGGGTTCTGAGCAGTACCGCGTGTTACTGGGTGCTCAGGGTTGAGCGCGCGACGACGGAACTCCTTAAGAGCCTCACGGTCGAACATTGCTGTAAGTGAAGCCTCGTCGATAAGCTCAATCTTCTGAATCTCGTGCGATGTACGGAAGCCATCGAAGAAGTGTACGAAAGGTATGCGAGCCTTGAGAGCTACGATGTGAGCTACACCTGCAAGGTCCATAACCTCTTGTACTGAAGATGTTGCAAGCATCGCGAAACCTGTCTGGCGCACTGCCATAACATCCTGGTGGTCACCAAAGATAGATAGTGACTGCGCTGCCAAGGCGCGAGCTGAAACATGGAATACGCCAGGGAGTAACTCACCTGCGATCTTATACATATTAGGAACCATCAACAATAGACCCTGTGAAGCTGTAAATGTTGACGTTAGCGCACCACTCTGCAATGAGCCGTGTACAGCACCTGCTGCACCAGCCTCTGACTGCATCTCAACCACCTTAACAGTATCGCCAAAGATGTTCTTCTTGCCCTGTGCAGACCACTCGTCTACGAGCTCAGCCATTGTTGACGATGGAGTGATTGGATAGATGGCGGCTACCTCAGAAAACATATACGCAATATGCGCTGCTGCATAGTTACCATCACATGTAATAAATTTCTTCTCCTTCATATTCCTCAAATTATATAATTATCTTTCTCAATTTGTCCAATTAACTCAGACAAAAATCGGGGCAAAGTTACTAATTTTACAGCAAACTTCATAGAATTTTCGCTGTTAACTTTTTAACACTGCCAATATTGTTTACATATAGTCAAAAATCGGCGTATTTATCTGTAAAATAAGCCTATTAGTAGAGTTGTTTATTTATAAATTTGTGCAACGAATATCCTCTTTAGGTCACCTCGGCTTATAAAAGCGTCATATCACTAAGCATAAATAAGTATTTTCACTGCAAGTGCGACATTCGGTGGAATTTGTTACACAACTTTTTTATATCTTTGCCAGTATGAAAGTGACATTTTTAGGAACGGGAACATCGCAAGGTGTACCGGTAATTGGATGCAAATGCTCAGTCTGCCAGTCGGAGGATCGAAGAGATAAGCGCCTACGCACCTCGGCAATGGTGGAGGTACAGGGTCGCAGATTCATTATAGATGCGGGGCCCGACTTTAGGTATCAGATGCTTAGAGCAAAGGTATCGCATATCGATGCCCTACTTCTCACGCACGAACACAAAGACCACACGGGTGGTATTGATGATCTTCGCGCCTTCAACTTCGTGGACTACCCCGAGGCGATTCATCGTATACATATATATGGTAACAAGCGGACTATGGAGGCTGTACGTAGCGATTTCCACTACGCCTTTGCCACCAATAAGTATCGCGGTGTACCAGAGATTGAGACACATATAATCTCGGAGCTGGAGCCATTCGAGGTTTCAGGCATCGAGATTAATCCTATCGTGGGCAAACACTCGGAGCGTTTCAACTCGGTGGGCTACCGCATCGGCAACTTCGCATATCTTACCGATATGAACGCTATAGCACCCGAGGAGGTGGAGAAACTTCGCGGAGTAGATACTATGGTTATCAATGCGTTGCGCTGGGAGCCTCACTCTTCACACTTTTCAGTAAGCGAGGCGATCAATATTATCAAGGAGGTAGCACCGCGTGTTGCATATCTAACACACGCATCACATAGAATAGGTCTGCATAGTGAGCTGGAGCACCGCCTACCAGAGGGTGTGAAGATGGCGTATGACGGACTTGAAATAGAGATCAATAAATAATATCAATATGGGATACTCCTTAAATAATAAAGTTGTAGTTGTTACTGGTGCATCATCGGGTATTGGCGAGGCTATGGCTCGCGAGTACGCCAAGATGGGGGCAAAGGTCGTTATGGCGGCACGCCGCGAGCAGGAACTTAAGCGCATTGCGGAGGAGATAGTGTCATCTGGTGGCGAGGTAGCCTACTGCGCCTGTGATGTCGTTAGCGAGGATGATTGCAAACAGCTAATCAATGTTGCTGTGGAGCGCTTTGGAGGTATAGACGTTATGATTTGTAACGCTGGCCTTTCGATGCGCGCACTATTTGATGATTGCGACCTTAGCGTGTTGCACCGGTTGATGGATGTAAACTTCTGGGGCACGGTGAACTGCACAAAATATGCACTCCCACATATCCAAAAGTCTAAAGGCTCAATTGTGGGCATATCATCGGTTGCGGGTATCCACGGTCTGCCAGGTAGAACGGGATACTCGGCATCGAAGTATGCGATGACGGGATTCTTGGATACTATACGAGTGGAGAACCTAAAAAAGGGAGTACACGTTATGACCGCGTGTCCAGGCTTTACCGCCTCAAATGTACGCTTCTCGGCACTGACAGCCGACGGCACACAGCAGGGAGAGACCCCACGCAACGAAGCAAAGATGATGACACCCGAGCAGGTGGCACATATCGTAGCCAAGGGCATCAAACGCCGCAAGCGCCTCTGCCTAATGGAGTGGGAGGGTCGCGGCACACACCTTATTAAGAAGTTCTTTCCCGGCTTAGTCGACAGGCTCTTCTACGCGGTAATGGCTAAGGAGCCAGACTCACCATTAAAGTGAAAACTGAAAACTGAAAAGTAAGGTGTCTGCGATTTTTTATTAGGGAGATTAAGGAAATTAGGGAGATTAAGGAAGTTAGGGAAATGGTATCACGCGAAACACTAAACTCACTAAACTCACTAAATTCTCTAAATATTTAATCTCGCGCGAAGCGCACCCTACTTTTCAGTTTTCACTTTTCAGTTTTCACTTTATTTCTTGGGAGAAGGGGTCAGATTTGGCTCTGACACGAAAACTGGCGGATGGGACATACTATGCGTATTTCCCATTCGCCAGTTTGACTGAAGAGTCGAAGATGACCCCTTATCACAAGAAATTACCAGATGATTACGCGCTCCTCAACAGGCATATACATAGCATCCTTCTCGGTGATGTTGAACGCATCGTAGAAGGTCTGGATGTTGCGAAGAGTAGCATTCACACGGTTGCGTCCGAGAGAGTGAACATCTACCTTAGTTAGGCGCTCCTTCTCCTGATCGGTGATATTCTGAGCCCAAAGAGTTGCATAGCCGATGTAGAAGCGCTGCTCGCCAGTGAAGCCATCGATATCTGCTGGACGACCCTCAGCCCAAGCATAGTCTACAAGACCTGTATATGCAAGGCGGAGACCACCCTGATCTGCGATATTCTCACCAAGAGAGAATGAGCCATCTGCAAAGAGACCTGGCAAAATCTCGATAGCATTGAACTGGTCAACAAGAACCTGTGTCTTCTTCTCGAAGGCTGCACGATCCTCCTTAGTCCACCAGTCGTTCATATTACCAACCTTATCGAACTGAGAACCCTGATCGTCGAAACCGTGGGTCATCTCGTGAGCGATAACAACACCGATAGCACCGTAGTTTACAGCATCATCAGCATCAGGGTTGTAGAATGGAGGCTGAAGAATAGCTGCAGGGAAGCAGATCTCGTTGGTTGTAGGCATATAGTATGCGTTAACCATCTGTGGTGGCATAAGCCACTTCTCGCGATCTACAGGCTTACCCACCTCCGACATAGCATCGGCCGTGTACCAACGGTTAGCCTCAACAACATTCTCCCAGTATGACTTCTTAGGATCTACGTTCAGTGTTGAGTAATCCTTCCACTTGTTAGGGTAGCCAATCTTTACGGTGAAGGCTGCAAGCTTCTCGTGAGCCTTAATCTTAGTCTCGTCGCTCATCCAATCCAAAGCGTCGATATGCTTGCCGAATGCCTGCTGGATGTTAGAAACCATCTTCTCAACGCGAGCCTTCTCAGACTCTGGGAAGTACTTAGCAACATACATCTGACCTACAGCCTCAGAAAGGATATCGTTAGGCACTGCCATAGCGCGCTTCCAGCGTGGACGAATCTCCTGTGTACCAGACATCGTCTTGCCGAAGAACTCGAACGATGCCACAGCGAACTCCTCGCTAAGGTATGATGAGGCAGAGTTGATATAATGTGCTGCAACATACGAACGCAAAGCCTCAACAGGAGTTGTAGCCAAGACGTTCATAATGTTAACCATAGATGATGGCTGGCTTACAACAACCTTCTCAAGACCCTCGATATTCATCGCCTTGAAGTATGCCATCCAGTCAACTGTAGCGTACTCCTTGCAGAGAGCCTCAACGGTGTATGGGTTGTAACCCTTAACGATATCGCGGCACTCAACATTTGACCAAGACTTCTCGGCAATAGCATCCTCAATAGCAACTACATCATCCACCATCTTCTTCACATCGCCCTCAACGCCTGCAAGGGTGAACAACTTTTCAAGATAGAGACGGTATGCCGCCTTAATCTCGGCATTCTTCTCATCTACATAGTAGTCGCGGTTACCCATGCCAAGACCACCCTGCTCGAGGTAGAAGATAGTCATATTGCTATCCTCAAGGTCTGCAGCTGGATATGCTGCGAAGAATACGCCAATACCGTCGGTATGAAGCGATGGGATAGATGCTATCAAAGCCTCACGCTCCGAAGTAGCCAAGATGGCATTTACAGCCTCACGGATAGGCTCAGCACCTTCACGGTTCAAACGCTCCTCATCAAGACCCATCTTGTAGAGGTCCGAGATCTTCTGCTCAACGCTACCAAACTCAACCTCAACCTTTGACATCTCGCCAAAGAGCTCGTTAATACGAATCTCGTTGTTCTCACGAAGAACATCGAAAGAGCCGTAACGAGAGTACTCAGGCTTTAGAGGGTTGTTCTTCTGCCAACCACCTGTAGCCCACTGGTAAAAGTCATCGTTGCGAACGATAGACTCGTCGATGTTATTCTTGTCGATAGCTGGCACGCCTGCCTGCTTATCAACATTTGCAAACGCAGTCATCATAAGCGCAGTTGCAAGGAAAAATGTTAGTCGTTTCATTATCTAATGAATTAGTGTTTTAGGTCGTTTTCATGTAGGCTATACACCCTATTTAGAACAAGGGTTGCACAACCCAATTTATTGTTAGAAGGGGTTAGATTTGGGACCGAGTCGAAATTGATACGGATGGGGGTGTACTTGGCGTACATCCCCATTCGGAGCAATGAGCTTGGTGCCAAAGATGACCCCTTATCACAATAAATTACTTGCGGATTGCTGCCACACCTGGCAACTCCTTACCCTCCATATACTCAAGAAGAGCACCGCCACCAGTAGATACGTATGACACCTTATCTGCAAGACCAAATTTGTTGATACAAGCTACAGAGTCACCACCACCGATAAGCGAGTATGCACCATTCTTCTCGGTAGCCTCGGCGATAGCCTCAGCAACAGCGCGTGAACCAGTAGAGAACTTGTTAATCTCGAACACGCCTACAGGACCATTCCAAAGGATAGTCTTGCAACCAAGGATGTGCTCGCGGAACTTAGCCTTACCCTGAGTAGCGATATCGACACCCTCCCAAGCATCTGGGATATTGTTTGCTGGAGCCTCCTGAGTATTTGCAGTCTCAGCGAAGTCATCGCAGATAAGAGCATCTGGAGAGCGAAGGATAGTAACACCACGCTCCGCGGCCTTCTTCAAAATCTCGAGTGCTACTGGGAACATATCAGGCTCACAGATTGATTTGCCCTCCTTACCACCCTCAGCACCTGCAAAGGTATAGGTCATACCACCACCGATGATGATAGAGTCAACCTTCTCCATAAGCTTCTCGATAATGGTAATCTTAGTAGACACCTTCGAGCCACCGATGATAGCACAGAATGGACGCTCTGGGTTCTCCATAACGCCGTCGATAGCCTTCAACTCGTTCTCCATAACGTAGCCGAACATCTTATCCTGTGGGAAGTAGTCCGCAATAAGAGCTGTAGAGGCGTGAGCACGGTGTGCAGTACCGAAGGCATCGTTGATATAGCAGTCTGCGTAAGATGCAAGGCGCTTAACAAACTCCTTCTGAGACTCCTTAACGGCCTTCTTAGCCTCTTTCTTCTCCTCATCTGAAGCATCCTCAGCCAAGCCACGAGGCTTACCCTCCTCCTCAGCGTAGAAACGCAAGTTCTCGAGCAACATAACCTCACCTGGCTTAAGAGCAGCAGCCATCTCAGCCGCCTTCTCGCCCATGCAGTCGCCTGCGAACATAACCTTCACACCAAGACGCTCCTCAATAGCATAGATAATCTGCTCCAAAGAGTACTTTGCATCTGGATTCTTCTTAGGACGACCAAGGTGCGACATAAGAATTACTGAGCCACCGTTAGCCAATACCTTCTTAATGGTTGGAATAGCAGCACGGATACGTGTATCGTCGGTTACCTTGCCCTCAGCGTTGAGAGGCACATTGAAGTCTACGCGGATAATAGCGCGCTTACCCTCGAAATTGTAATTATCAATTGCAAACATATCTAATTGTTTTAATACATTAAGTTTATTTAGGATGCAAAATTACTAAATTTTTTTAATAAATTCTAATAAAGCACCCTAAATTGTTAATGGTGATCATCAACAATGACTACGCCATACTCGTTTGTAGTAGTTAGCTTCTCGCCGTTATACTCGCCTGTGAGGGTGCGCAAGAATGCCACAATAGCCTCAACATCAGCATCAGCAAGCTCAACATCGCACTGATACAATGCCATATCACGCACAGCCTCGTCCATAGTTATGCGAGAGCCATCGTGGTAATATGGCCATGTAAGCTCCACGTTACGAAGACCTGGCACCTTGAAGCGATGACGGTCACGCTCCTGCTGAGTCTGCTTGTAGCGACCATTATCCTCTTCGGTAAGCTCCATACCGCGCTCCTCGAAGTAGTGACGGCGCAAGCCCATAAGCTCGTATGACTCACCACCAAGGTTAACACCAACGTGGCAGGTAGCACAGCCATTCTCCTTGAAGAGCTCGTAGCCGCGCAACTGCTCGACTGTAAGAGCCTCGTTATCGCCCAACAACCACTTATCAAACTGTGAATTAGGAGTAATAAGCGTACGCTCAAACTCCTCGATAGCATCGGTAATAGTAGCCTCGGTAATACCCTGCTCTGGGTAAAGAGTCTGGAACATCTCGGTATAGCGCTTGTCGCCCTGAAGCTTAGCGACAATCTCATCGAACGAGGTAGATGCCATCTCCACTGGGTTGAGCGGAGGTCCTGCAGCCTGCTCGGCAAGGGTCTTAGCACGACCATCCCAGAACTGCACGAAATTATAGACAGCATTATATACCGTAGGGGCATTTACACCACCCAAGCGCTCCTCAACGCCGTGAGAATACTGATGATTATCCACGCCACCAGTCTCAAGCGAGTGGCACGATGCGCACGATACGGTGTTGTCGATAGAGAGACGTGGGTCGTGGAAGAGGGCGTAGCCAAGCTCCACCTTTAGAGGATCGACCTTAGGTTCTCCAACGATAGGGCGTACTGGCTCACCAGCACGATCTCCCTCGAGACCATCGTTATAGTATGCCACGCGGTAGTTACGCGCCCAGTCGGCAACAATCGAAGCTTTGGCATCTGTCATCTGGCTACCCCAGTGCATAAGATAGTACTTCGCCATAGGCATACTCTTATCCAATGCTACGCGCTCAACCTTAGCTACATCTACAACATTTGGCGTTGCACCACTCTTCAAAGCCTCCATAAGTGGTGCGATGTCGAAGGCACGGTAGCCATCCGCAGCATCCTGCTTAACGAGCTTACCAGCAACTGGCCAATTCGCATAGAATGGCAACTCTGGATTAGAGGTATGGCAACTGACACATCCGCCATCCTCCAAAATCGCAGTTACACGAGCATCCTCTGCCAACTCCTCAGATGGGGTTGACGTAGAGACTACAATGCGATAGATGACAAAAAGCACTACAGCGAGCACCAAAGCCACAATTAGTAGTTTTTTTAGAAATCTTTTCATGATTAGTTATTATTGGTTATACGTATGTACACTCGTTTCGGCAGATGGGAGGTAGTTGACACCATACCAACACATCTGCAACGCAAGAAAGCCAAAGACTATCGTCACATAAAAGAGCTTGCGCGACCTATGCGCCATAACACTTGGAGCAAGGTGCGTAGCAATAAGATATAGACTCCATGTAGCCGCTGCCCACGACTCCTTTGCATCCCAACTCCAGTATGCACCCCACGCATCCTTAGCCCACAACGCTCCGGTAAGCATACCGATGGTAAGAAAGGCTAAACCTCCGTAGATAAGTCGCTCTATAGCACCGTCGAGTTCCAACCTCGGCTTTAGTAGCGAGGCTATGGCTAACAACGTAGCACATCCGAGCAGTGCGTATGAGAACATATATATCGAGACATGAGGCACAAACCAAGCACTCTGCAAGGCTGGCATCAGACTCTGATCGTGAATCTCAGGCTTAGCGATGTTGATGATGATAAATACTGTTGCGAGCACCGTAGAAAAGAGCATTATCCAACGGTAGCGCCAGCGCGTATAGGTTAACAATCCTGCAAGGAGAATAAAGAACGAATACCACAACCTCGTCTCGCCCATTGTGCGCAATGGTGGTCGCTCGAGAGTGTGCCACAACAAACCGATAAAGAGCGCCATAGTAGCAACGCCAAGCAGACCAAATACAACAGCTGCAGGACTACGATCCCTACTCCGCAGAGCAAAGAAGGCACCCACGGCAGATAGCAGAACGACAATAGCCGCCAACTGAGGAAATATGTTCCAACCCAACATCATAAACCTCTACTATTAACAATTTTGCGCGGACCACGCAAGAAGAGTAGCACGCCACCCAAAATAAGCATCACAATACCCGCTGCCGAGAGCCACTGCCACGGCTCATTAACAATCTCTAAAACGGCATACTCACCCTCCGCAGGGTCACTCACCGAGACAAGATATACCTTCTGCGCGAGTGAACTGTTATATGGATGGTTTACTCGTAGCGAGACAACCTCCTTATCTATGGCGACGCGAGCCTCGTAGTTTGTTGCAACGCCAGCATCATTACGCTCAATAGCAAGCTCCTCTAAACGTATCTCGTATGGCAATCTACACACCGCACCCGACATGGTATAGGCTTTGTCGGTTGCATTGCCGTCAACAGCCACACGCAACTGCTCTCTATCGGGTGCTCCCCAGAAGCCAGCGCCAAGAGCAAGCCACAAACCTACGTGTGTAAGGATAAAACGAAGGCGTATACCACTACTATTTCTCCAACCTCGGAGTATGACAAAGGTAAGATGCGTGAGAACAAAGAGAAGCCCCACTACAACTAACCACGATGTACTTGATGGAGTGCGCTGAAGACCTAAGACTATGCCTATAAGTGCTATTATGCCTAACGAGAGCCACGTGGCATCACGCGAAAGCATAAACTTAGCCAGACACGACTCCTTGCGCTTGCCATAGAGGTAGGCAATAAGGATAAGCCATAGGATGAGTGTTAGAATATTTAGTGGGAAGGAAAAAAGATGACACGGGAAGCTACCTATGGTAACCTCCAAAACAATGGATAGCAACGCTACCGCAACGACAATCATCCCAACCATCATATAAATCAGACTATAATTCGCACAAATATAACAAAAAAAGTTAAATACAACATTATAGTGGCGAAATTATTTTGTCGAGAAAGATAAAATTAGCGAGGTGCGCTTCGCGCGAGATTTATAAAAGGGCCTGAAGGGGAGTTAAGGGGCCTGAGAGGCCTGAGAGGCCAAAGGGGGAATTAGTAATTAGTAAAACCCTTTCTGCCGCTTCTGCCCCTTTTGCCCTTTCAGCGTAGCTGTCGCTTGCAAAAGCGAAACAGACACAGACATACAGGGCAGCACGACCCTAATTTCTTGGGAGAAGGGGTCAGATTTGTTCTATCGCAAAAGAAGATCCCCTCGGGATAGTACAAGTAGTACAGCCCGAGGGGTCTTACTTTTGGGATGGGACAAAGATGTGCCCCTTATCACAAGAAATTCACAAGAAATTATAGGTTAAGCTTCGCGCGAATCTCAGCTGGAATAGCATCCTTGTGAACGATGATGTTCATAGTCTTGTAGCGAACGAATGCCTTAGAAGCATACCAGATACCCTTGTAAGTACCTGCCTCGCCCCATGAGTTCTTAACCATGTAGTACTCGGTACCGTTCTGATCTACAGCTTTACCGTAGATAAGCATACCGTGGTCATCGGTAGTCTCGCGGTTGTCGTATGCAAGCTGACGCTCCTCCTGAGATACCCACTTCTGTGGAACTGCCATAGGCTTGCTCTTACGCTCTGCCTCGGTCATCTTAAGCCACTTAGCCATATCTGAACCGTCGAGCTCTGTAGATGCCTTGTCTACGTCTGGAAGGATTGCTGTACCCTCGCGTGTAAAGCCATCCTCGCTAACGTCGCTACCCCAAGCAATAGTGTAGCCATTCTTAATAGCGTAGTCGAACACCTCCATAAGCTCGTCGATAGGAAGGTTGTAAGACTGAGCCCAACGCCAGTTATCAGGAATCTCAAGAGCGAAAGATGAGTAGAATGGGTGGTGTGTGTATGAGGTCAAAGATACATAGTCGTCAGCATTCAAGCCCAAAGACTCGTAGAATGACTTTGGAGTGTACTCAACCCCCTCGTAAGTGAAGCTCTCAGGACGTACGCCGAGGTAGATATCGTGGATAGCCTCGATAGCCTTCTTCCACAACATCTCGCCATCAGGGCTTACCTGCAAGCTACGAAGCTTACCCTTAGCGATAGCAGCAACAACAGCGTCGCTAACTGCTGAAAGCCCGTTGTGGTTACTAAGCTCCATACCGTAGATTACATCGTAGAATGAGCCACCCTGAGCGAATGATACGTCACCATGTGTACGTACAGCCTTCTCTGCACGGTCGAGGTAAGTGTTGTGTACAAGGAACATCTCAGAGAAGTCGTACTCACCCTTGCCCATACGCAAAAGCTCTGACTCGATGAATGCCAATGATGAGTAGCACCAGCAAGTACCTGCTCTGTTCTGGTTCTTGATGCTTGTGATAGGGTTCTCCTCTACTACTGTAAACTGAATACCCTCTGGCTGCTCAGCCTTCTTCTTAGGCTTAGCCTCAACGCCATTAGCCATAGCACCTGTAGCCATTACAAGACCGAGTGCCAATACAAGAAATTTCTTCATAATTAGTTAGTTTTTAGATTGATATTATATTACTTGGTTATTTCTTACTCTTAGCAATAATACGCTGACACTCGGTATAGGTGAGTGTCTCAATTTTTACACCCTTAGGCAAACGGTAGTTCTTGCCATTGTGGGCAATATATGGACCATAGACACCACTCTTGATGACCATATTAGCATCTTCCACGAAGGTGCGAAGTGGCTCTGCCTGAGCACGCTGCTTAGCAACATTCTCCTTAAGCAACTCCTCGGCACGCTCGCGAGTAATAGTATATGGGTCATCACTCTTCGAGAGCGATGCGAAGGTCTTGCCGTGGCGGATATATGGACCAAACTTACCAACACCGACCATCAACGCCTCACCATCCAAATCGCCAAGGTTACGAGGCAAGGCGAACAACTCCAACGCCTCCTCAAGGGTAATAGACTCGATAAGCTGACCCTTCTTTAGCGATGCGAACTGACCCTTGACACCATCGGCGCTCTCAAGCTCTACCATAGGACCATAGCGACCAATGCGAGCCTTAACCGTTAAACCTGTCTTAGGATCGATACCCAAGACGCGAGCAGGCTGTGTATTGCGGTCGTTCTGCGTACCGATAGCGACATTCACATGACCATGGAATGGATCGTAAAAATCGCGAATCATATCTGTCCAAGCGATCTCACCCTCGGCAACACGGTCAAACTCCTTCTCCACGTTAGCAGTGAAGTGGTAGTCCATAATCGATGAGAACTGAGTCTCGAGGTAGTCGTTAACAACCATACCGATATCGGTTGGAGCAAGACGATTCTTCTCCTTGCCATAGCTCTCGGTAACGAGCTTGTCGGTAATCTTATCCGAAGAGAGGGTTAGCTGAAGCACCTGACGCTTCTGACCATCCTTGCTCTGCTTCACCACATAACCACGGTTGATGATAGTGGTGATAGTCGGTGCGTAGGTTGATGGACGACCGATACCAAGCTCCTCGAGGCGCTTGACGAGCGTAGCCTCGTTATATCGTGATGGAGCGACGCTATAGCGCTCCGATGCTGTCATTGTTGAGTAGTGAACGCTGTCGCCAACATTCATCTTTGGAAGGATACCACCCTCGCCCTCCTGCTGAGCATCATCGTCGACACTCTCCGAGTAGAGGCGCATAAAGCCGTCGAAACGGACAACCTCACCCTGAGCCACGAACTGCTCCTTGCGGTGCTTAAGGTCGATGACAATCTGCGTTCTATCCAACTCCGCAGGTACCATCTGCGACGCCACGGTACGTTTCCAGATAAGATCGTACAAGCGCTTCTCGTTAGCAGTACCCTCAATCTCGTTGCGCTCGATATATGATGGACGGATAGCCTCGTGAGCCTCCTGAGCACCCTTAGTCTTGGTTTTGAAGTTGTGTGGATAAGAATACTTAGCTCCGAAGAGACGTGTAATCTCATTCTTGCACTGCGTGATAGCCATCTGCGAGAGGTTCACAGAATCGGTACGCATATAGGTGATAAGACCCTGCTCGTAGAGCTTCTGCGCTACGGACATAGTCTGCGATACGCTCATACCGAGCTTACGGCTCGCCTCCTGCTGAAGTGTAGAGGTGGTAAATGGTGGCGCTGCATAGCGCTGCACAGGCTTCTCCTCCGCCTTTGAGACTGAGAACTGCTCACCGATACAGCTATGTAGGAACTGCTCCGCCTCGGCACGGGTAGCAAAGCCCTGCGAGAGCGTAGCCTTGAACAACGACTTTGTAGCGTCGCCAGACAAGTAGAACTGACCTACAACACGGAACTGAGCTACAGAGTTATGGTTGATAATCTCGCGCTCGCGCTCAACGATAAGGCGTACGGCAACACTCTGCACACGACCTGCCGAGAGTGCTGGGCGCACCTTCTTCCACAAAATAGGCGATAGCTCAAAGCCTACCAAACGATCCAAAACACGGCGCGCCTGCTGGGCATTAACCAAGTTAAGATCGATGGTACGAGGATTCTGGATAGCCTCCAAGATAGCACGCTGCGTAATCTCATGGAACACGATACGCTTAGTATTCTCGATTGGCAACTCAAGGACCTTAGCCAAGTGCCAAGCAATAGCCTCTCCCTCACGGTCCTCATCGGATGCCAACCACACGGTCTTTGCCGAGCGTGAGAGACGGGCGAGCTCCTCAACGACCTTGCGCTTGTCGTCTGGAATCTCGTATATTGGCTCAAACTTATTATCTATATCAACACCGAGCCCCTTCTTAGCCAAGTCGCGGATATGTCCGAAACTCGACTTAACCATAAAATCCTTACCCAAGAATTTCTCGATAGTCTTAGCCTTAGCAGGGGACTCTACAATTACCAAATTCTCTTGCATCACACAATTATTTCTAAAAACTCTCGCAATACTCTGACTGAGAGAGTTATACATCCATTATTTTACAATAGTGTAGGTAAGCTCCAACTTCACCGGAGCCACACCTCCCATACCATACAACACCTGACGATTCATACCATACAACGATGAGGCATCAGGAGCGATATAGATACGGCGTAGGTTTACATAGTCGCCACTCTCAGCATCGGTTGCTCCGATGGCAAACTTTGTGAGGTCTACCTTACCATTATTCTCGGCAGCACTCTTAGCAGCCGTAAGCATCAAGGTCTGAATATAGGTCGAGATATCCATCTGGTAGCATCCAAGCGACCTGTTAAGGTAGCCATCATAGCTTAGCAAAACGCTACTCTCAGCTGCATAGTTGTAGTCCGAGATAGCCTCCAACTTTGTATCTCTGTAATAGTTGAAATACATACCCATACGCAACATAGCATCGTTCATCAACGGTGTCAACACCGCAGGATCGATATCGAGATAGTTGTCGTTCGAGCCCTCCATATAGATGCTAAATTTTGCCTGGTTAACCGATACCACAACATCATCACCCGCCTCGGTAACGATATCGGCAAGCGACTGAATAAACTCATCGGTAAAGCATAGCTCAGTAACCACACCTCCCATAGCCTCAACATAGCATATATCGCATGCTGCCTCAAGGTCGATAGCCGTACCGCTGTAGTCGTGCTGAATGCTATTAATAGAGACATTACCCGCAGCAAGGTCGGTGTACTCCGTAGGGTCGAGATACATATTATAAATCATATAAGTTGTATCTCGGATGATCGCAGGATCCTCCTCATAGCGGCTACGCGAGAAGAGCAACATCGCTGTATTCGATAGGCTTGTAGCGAACATCACATCCTCAGTATCATCGGCAGGAGCAATATAGATACCACGTACCCTATCCAAGAACTTTAGCTCATTACCATTTACATAGATACTATCAGTATCGAGGGCATAGCCACCCTTGTCATCGAGGTCTGTGCAGAGCATCAAGCGCGATACATACTCCTCAGTCTTAGGTGTATGCTCAAGCAGGATGTTGGCATTCTGCGGATTCTCCTTATCACCAACATAGAGACCCCTATCCTGATTAGGGAACTCAAAGGTAAAGATAGGCTCCGATGAGATATACTTCTCAGGGTCGAAGTTGATGTAGAAGGTGGTATCCGTAGAGAGCTTAAGGTAGTCGTTCGAGGTGATCTCGTAAACATTAAAGCGGTGTTTCTTCGTGGTATCACCGTGATAGTCAGTGATATACACCGACAACATCATCGAATCGAAGATAGGACGATAGCCCCAACCACGCTCCTCAGGCAACGAGAGGCTAAATATCATCTGCGACATAAAGCCAGCGGTACGAGTACCGAAGGCAGCGTTTGTCTCGCGACCGAAGTAGCCAGTACCGATATTAGACGAACGCAACGAATCGCTCTGATAGAGACGTGTGGTAGCCAACTTACACTCGGCACTATTACCACGCTCGGTGCACTCACCCAAGGCATAAACACGACGTCTAAGCTCCAAATTCTGGTCCGAGGGAACAAACTCCTCACCCATAGTATAGTCCACAGTGGTGGTGCACGATACAACCATTAGGATTATACCGAGCAACAACGCTATGTTTCTTAGAGACTTATAACTCCTCATAGAATTTTTTATAGTTATCGAAGTACTCCTTCTCCTCGCACTCCTGATACTCCAAGATCTTCTTACCACGGCTCTTTGCGTACTCCAAAACTGCTGCATCAGCATTTGGAGAGGTTACAACAATACCGTCTGCATAATCTATAACGAAGCGGTAGAGGTTTTCGTATGATGGATTCTCCAAAATCTTCATATTGCTATCCATGATACCCTCGCCCTCGAGCTTATGCTTGAAGTCGGCACATAGCTCGCCATCGAACTTATCATCCGAGAGCGACAATACGATCTTCACATCGCGGAAGAGTGGGTCATCATAAAATACCTTCTTAAGGTACATAGGCGCTATCGCCGAGAACCAACCGTGGCAATGCACTATAGTAGGCTGCCAGCGCAACTTCTTCACGGTCTCCAACATACCACGCGCAAAGAAGATAGCTCTGTCGTCGTTATCCTCGAACATATTACCCTCCTCGTCGCTCAACACCGCGCGGCGTGAGAAGTAGTCATCATTGTCGATAAAGTATATCTGCATACGTGCTGCAGGGATAGTAGCCACCTTGATGATAAGCTGGTGGTCGTTATCGTTGATGATGATATTCATACCCGAGAGGCGGATAACCTCGTGGAGTTGGTTTCGACGCTCGTTGATACAGCCATAACGAGGCATAAAGGTACGCACCTCTATACCACGCTCCTGCATCTGGCGTGTCATATCAAGACTTAGCTTTCCAAAAGGTGTCTCTGGAAGATATGGAGATATCTCCTGGCAGACGTATAATATCTTATTGGCGTTCATAATCGTAGCTCTTTAAGATTACAAGATTAACATCGCATCGCCATAGGTACCAAACCTATAACCCTCCTTAACAGCCACATCGTAAGCCTCCATAACGAAGTCGTAGCCACCGAAGGCTGCAACCATCATAAGCTGGGTAGAGTATGGCAAGTGCAAGTTCGAAACAAAGGCATCAGCAGCGCTAAATGTGTATGGTGGGAAGATGAACTTGTTTGTCCAACCCTCCATAGGCTTAATCATACCACCCACAGATGCAGCAGTCTCCATAGCGCGCATAACAGTAGTACCAATAGCCACAATCTTATGTCCAGCCTTACGAGCAGTGTTGATAGTCGAAGCACACTCCTCGGTGATGAAGTACTGCTCCGAGTCCATCTTATGCTTCGAGAGATCCTCAACATCTACCGTACGGAAGTTACCCAAACCCACGTGTAGTGTTAGGAAGGCACGATCGATACCCTTAATCTCCATACGCTTCATAAGGTGCTTCGAGAAGTGCAAACCCGCAGTTGGAGCTGCCACAGCACCCTCCTTCTCGGCATAGATAGTCTGATACCACTCAGCATCCTCTGGCTCGACCTTCTCTCTTACCCAACGTGGAAGTGGGGTCTCACCCAAGTTGTACAAAGCCTCCTTAAACTCCTCGTACGAGCCATCGAATAAGAAGCGAAGGGTACGACCACGAGAGGTGGTGTTGTCGATAACCTCGGCACCCATAAGTTCGTCATTGCCGAAGTAGAGCTTATTGCCAATACGAATCTTACGTGCTGGGTCTACCAACACATCCCAAAGGCGTAGCTCACGGTTAAGCTCGCGAAGAAGGAAGATCTCGATATCGGCACCAGTCTTCTCCTTACAGCCCTGCAAACGCGCTGGGAATACCTTAGTGTCGTTGAAGACGAACATATCCTTCTCGTCGAAGTACTCTATAATATCCTTGAAAGTGCGGTGCTCAATCTCGCCTGTTGAGCGATGTAACACCATAAGACGGGCATCATCACGGTTTACGGTAGGATACTTTGCGATCATATCCTCCGAAAGCTCATAGCCATACTGCGATAACTTCATAGTTTTTCAAAAAAAACGTGTAACAATCAAATTATATACGCAAAAAACTCTATTTTGTTTCACACTCACGTAACTTTTCCATAAAATCGTCGAGCGTGTGCGCCTTCTCCACAACAAAACCACCACTACGGGTACGGCGCAACGAGCTTAGGTAGGCACCACTCTGAAGAGCCTCGCCAATCTCGAATGCCAACGAACGGATATAGGTACCCTTGCTGCACTCCACTCTAATCTTGATGCGCTTTTGGTCATACTCCAAGAGCTCCATAGCGTAGATATTTATCAACGCCTTCTTAAGCTCGATCTCCTCGCCAGCGCGTGCAAACTCGTAGGCACGAACACCCTGCACCTTCTTTGCCGAGTACAACGGAGGGAGCTGCTCGCGCTCGCCTGTGAGCGATCGAAGCACCTCCTCAACCATTTCGCGAGTGATATGCTCTGTAGGATAGGTAGCATCCACCTCGTGCTCCATATCACCCGAAGGAGTTGTAGCACCAAGTTCCAAATCGGCGATATACTCCTTAGTCTCAGCCTGAAGCTTCTCCACCTGCTTAGTTGCACGACCAATGCAGACAAGCAAAATACCAGTTGCCAAAGGATCAAGCGTGCCAGCGTGACCAATCTTAATCTTTGGATATCCACACTTGCGAAGCTGAAACTTTATCTTTCTAACCACATCTGCCGAAGTCCACTCGTAGGGCTTATCAATCACTGCAACATAGCCCTCTGGGAAGTCGACACCCTTTAATGTAAATTCACTCATACCTATATATATAAATTAGTAGTGAGTAATTAGTAATGAGTAATATTATGTTACAATGGCAAGCCAAACGACGACCGTCCTATCTCGCAATAAGCCCCAGCCTTCTATCTATTACTAATTTCTAATTTCTAATTACTAATTGCTTAAAAGTAGCACGCTATTGCAACTATGCCCACTACGGCACAGTAAAGAGCAAACCAGATAAGTTTACCCTTTTTAACAATGTTTATCATATACTTGCACGCAAGGCATCCCACCACAAAGGCAGTGAGGAAACCTGCAACAAGAGAGGTCGTAGCAACACCCTCGACAGCAAAGCCGCCATCGATAATCTCCAACAGCATCTCTCCCATAATTGGGGCAAGCACCATCAAAAATGAGAAGGTAGCAACTGCCGACTTCTTATTTCCAAGCAAGAGACCTGTAGCGATTGTCGTACCCGAGCGTGAGAGACCAGGCATAGCTGCCACAGCCTGACCAACACCGATAACAAAGGCATCTCGATAGGAGATACTCTCCTTCTGGCGGGGACGGGCATAATAGGCAAAGCTAAGTAATGCTGCCGTAAGGAGCAACATAGCGCCCACAATCAGCATAATATACTGCGACGCAAGCATCGCATCTATCTTATCGCCAAGCATAACACCCACAATACCAATAGGTATCATCGAGAGCACAAGTTTTAAGAAATAACTCTTCTCCTCGTTCATACCGCGCGAGAACACACCCCTAATAAGTCGCCATATCTCGCCCCATAGCACCACAATAGTGCTTAGCACCGTAGCAGCATGGAGGGTGATATCGAACGTCAAATTCTCCTCAAGCTCAACCCCCAAGAGCTCCTTAGCCAACTGCAAGTGACCACTACTTGAGACCGGCAGAAACTCAGTGAGACCCTGCACAGCGCCCAAAACCATAGACTCTAAAACCTCCATAGCTACTCCTTAACCTTAAAGCGTTTCATAATACCGAAGCCCACAACCACGAAGCCTGCAACGACAACGATAGGGGCTAGGGTGATACGGCGAAACGAGAATATCGAGCTATCGAACTCGGTAGCCGTGTGCTCGCCACCACCCGACATAAGCAAAAAGCCTAAAAAGAGGAGCACCACACCCACAAGAATAGTGATGTAGTTCTTCTTTGTAAAAGGCATCTGCTCGTTGTTAACTTCCTTATTCATACTAATATAGATAAATCTTATTTGAACGCATATTCACAAACTTATTCACCGCCACAGCGCTAAACAACACCGTCACCACAACGCCAAGCGCTACAACCACAGCCACAATAGTAGCCACATCGCCCATAGCCAACATCCTAATACCATCGATAGCGTGGCTCTCAGCACCATAGACTACGCCAGCCATAAGTGCCGAAGCGATAACTCCCGATGCCAAGCCCTGCTTAACGGCATTACCCAAGAAGGGGCGCATAATATACCACTTCGTAGCTCCCACAAGCTTCATAGTATTGATAAGATAGCGCTTCGAATATACTACAAGGCGGATAGTATTGCTAAGCAATAGCAACGAGATAAGCAACAGCAAGCACAAGAACAACACAAGGGCAATATTGGTCTGCTTGATTGTACGGTGCATACCCTCCACAATCTCAACCGGTGGCACAGAGACATACTCCACACCCTCCAACGTACGAAGAATATCGGCAATCTCCTCAACGCCCTTTCTATCAGCATAATCAGTATGCAACGACACCTCGTAGCTATCGAGCAGCGGATTCTCGCCTAAGAGCAGGTCGAGGTCCACGATAAACTGCTTGCGGAAACTCTCATCAGCAATCTTTTCATCCTTGCTAATGTACTGGTAACCAGCGCACACAGATCGATCCTCGAGCATCATCTCCAAAGCCTTACGACTCTCCTCGCTGATATCGTTGTTCACCTCCACCGAGAGTACAACACTCTCCTTAAGTGTGCGGGCTGCAGATAGCGCCGAAAGGGTTACATACGACACCACACCCACCATAAAGAGCACCAACGAGATACTTATCGTGGAGATTATATACGAGCGCATCACCTTGCGCCTTATGCGTTTATCATTTGCCATACCAAATATATTAAACTGAAAAGTGAAAGGTTAAAACTGAAAAGTGTAGTGTCTGCGACTTTTTATTAGGGAGATTAAGGAGATGGTATCAAGCGAAACACTAAACTCTCTAAACTCTCTAAATTCCCTTCTCACTTTTCAGTTTTTACTTTTTACTTTTTATTATCATCATTAATGCACGCACCACAAAGAGCAATACCACAATGCTACATATCGCCATTATGGTTGAGATAAGACCCCAGTGTGGCGCTCTAAAGCTCCACTCGACCGTATGCTTACCTGCAGGGAGCTCCATACCACGTAGGATATAGTCGGCTACGAAGTAGTCTGCCTCCTTACCGTCAATCTTCACTGTCCAACCCTCGGGGAAGTATATCTCCGAGAATACCGCCAACGCCTCGGCTGGGGCATCATACTCATACTTGAGGTAATTTGGCGCATACTCCACCAACTCGATCTCGCCACTGCAGTCGTAGGACTCCTCGACATCGGCACCCTCAACAATAGCGCAATCGTAAAGAAACTCTCTACCAAGAGCATCAAGAGCATCACTCGCCGAAGTAGCCTTGTAGGTGGTAGAGACAAACCACGCAGGACCATTAGGCTCAATACCCATAGCTGCCTCCAATGGCATAGCCTCACCATTGTAGATAACATAGCGTGTATTTAACGCAGCCAAAAGTTCGCTGTCGAGATTCTCCAAGTATCGTTTAATGACATCCTGATAGCGACCGAGCTTCGCGCCGTGGTAGCCTCCTACAGAGCGGTGGAAGTAGGATGCACGGGCTGAGTTGAATGGATCACCACTATCGAGGTCCATCACTCTAAATCCCAAATCCGTATCTTCAAGAATATCTATATCTGCAGCCGTAGCAACGTGCTCGGTAGGCTTCAGCGCATACCACTTATCATCAGTGATATAGCGCTTCGCAACACCCGACAAATCCCAGACAACCAACACACCCAACACCACAGCAAGAGCCACATGATACCAACGTTTACCCTTTCGCTCACGCAACAGAGCATAGCCTACAATCGCTGCTCCGGAGAGTGTCACAAAGCCTATAGTACGCCAAGCATCAGCCATAAGGGTAGCACTACGACCCTCACGCACAGCTTCACACAACTGCTCAACCCAAAGCTCCCTGCCATACTCCTCGTAGATATCGGTAATGCCGTAGTCGGCAGTAAACATCATAACCAGCACAGCCGCTACAATAATGCCGTAGGCGATAAGGGTTCTGCGAATCAATATCTTTGACGGTATCTCCTGTGTCACAAGACGGTATACTGCGCAAGCACACAATAGCGGCACACTCCACTCCAATACAACAAGTGCCATAGAGACCGTTCTAAAGCTACTATAGCCTGGTAATAGGTCATACATAACTTCGTAGAAGCCCATAATATTTGCACCCCACGCCAAAAGCAGAGCAAAGAGGCTCACTACAACAACCCATAATGTTGAACGCCAGCCGTATAGCAACAAAGCAAGAAGGGCAAGGAAGATAGCCACAGCACCCAAGTAGGTAGGGCCTGCGGTGTATGGTTGTTTACCCCAGTAGTTAAAACAAGTGTTTTCCTGCAAATATCTCATATAACTATCATGGATAGCGTAGAGATCATTATAGAATGCCTCGTCACCAGACTCGAAAGCATAGTTTATATCCTGCTGACTAACACCCTCCTCAATGAGCATATTTGTATAGCCTTGCAGCGCCATATCAAAGATCTTATTTTGCACACTACGGCGCTGTACGACCTCGGTAGCATCCTCATTAACATCGTATGACCAGCTACCCATATAGTTCGGAACGAGCATATTGCAACTCTCGGCAATACCATAGCTCCAAGCCGTATTGTAGGCAATCTTATCTTCGCGCGCTTTAGCAGCATCCACAGCCTCACTTGCAACACGTGTAGTATGCTTCTGGTGCTCCATAGTGTACCATAGCGGTGCTATATTCGAGCCCACGGCAACAAGAGCCGCGACAGCAAGTATAGCAGTACGCTTCCATAACTCCTTCATAACACCACGTCGCCACGACTTCACCATCTCGGAAATCCAGAGGGCAAGGCAGACAAACAAGAAGTAATATGTGATTTGAGGATGGTTAGCTCCGAGCTCCAACGAGCCAAAGAGGGCTGCAAGAGCCGTACCGAGCCACAAATTACGCTTTAGAGCGCACCACACCGCACCTACCAATGGTGGGGCATAGACCAAAGCCCACATCTTGGTGATATGACCTGCATCGATGATTAGGAAGAAGTAGGTAGAGAGACCATACGCCAAGCCTGCAATGATACCAATCCAAGGGCTAATGCCCATAAGCACCACCGCAACCATCATCATCAGCATCGCCATAAAGGTCATATTCATAGGGCTGTCAAGAACACCCACAACGCCACTCGCACCACGCTTAACGTACTGTGTAGGATACTCTACATCAATAAGATATGCGGGCATACCCGAGAACATATTACCTGTCCACTGAGCATCCTCGCCCGTAGCCTCGCGATAGTCCTTGATATCCTTCGACATACCGGCATACTGCGCGATATCGCCCTGCTGAAGCGACTTACCCTCGAACTGCGGAGCGTAAAACGCATAGGAGACACCAAAGAATAGCGCCACCGCCACCACCCACGGCGTAATCTTACTACCGCATAATTTCTCAACCACTCTGATGATAATATTGCTCTGCTCCATATATGCCTTTTTACATAGGTAAATAAATCGGACAAAGATAGTAAAAATTTGTGAAAACTTAAAAAACCATAACAAAAGTTGAAAGGCTAAGCCTTTTAAGGTAGAGGCAAAAAGCCTCCTAAGAGAGCTAACGGGTATTTGCTATTGCCCCTCACCTTTCACAACTTTTTACCAACCCTTTGTCAGAACCTACAGCAGTAGCTAAAAAAAGGGGGATAACTAAAAGCAACTTAGCCATCCCCCACTTTGAAGTGACCCCAAAAGGTTGAATAAAAATATGTAGTTTTAGGCTTGATTTCCTTTTCACCGCTCACGCTCGGCATAGTCCGCAAGCGGTCTCTGCCCTCGCTTACTCGCGGCGTTGCGAAGCCCGAAAAAAGCAGGAAGCCTTTATAACGAAGCGCTATTTCACACCTGTCATCTCAAATATCTTATCCAAATCGGTAATCTTCTGTTTCTTAACCTGCTTATTGATATTCGCAATATCAGGGTTAGCTATCGCCTGCAAGTAGAGGTGCTGGACACTCAACAACGCATCGATAGTGGCAAAGTCAACATTCGCAGACCAAGCAAGGTTACAGCCCTTGTAGTAAGCCACGTAAACCTTGTAGATTGCTGAAGCTGTAGACTTTAGCTCAACAATACTCTCATGATTATCCAAGACCTTAGCTCTTAGCTCCACAAACTCCATACATCTTTTCTGGATATCGATATAGTCATCCAAAACGGCGATACCCTTATCAGCACTCCAAGTTAAATCGCGAGTCTTGCAGTGTGCCGCGTACGCCTTGTTAATATCCCTATAATTAGAGTACTCCTCGTCGATAATATCGTCATTACTCTGAATCTCGTCGAGTCTATCAACGAAGGTCATAACGCTATTCTGCAACTCCACAAAGCCGTCGAACTTATCGGTCTGATACTCTGCAGTCCACGAGAAGTCGAGGCTCTTTTTGTACTTCAAATATGCCTTGTGCACATCCTTTCTCTCGGCACACTTATTGGCAATGTTATCATCCAAAGCCGCAATCTCGGCAATCTTCTGAACATACTGACGCACACCACTCTGCACATCCATATAACGCTGCAACTTGTCGATATTGCTCTCTGCGCTCCACGACATATCGCGTGAGTCGCAATACTTCTTATAGCTCTTAACCAATGGCTTATTAGTAGCATAGTCTGCTACTATAGCACCATCATCCTCGACAATCTTCTTGCGCAACTCCACAAACTCCACGATGCCCTTCTGAGTCTCCAACAAACCCTCTTTTGCGGCGATAATACCCTTGAGGTCTCCCTCTGGGAGGCTTGCATTTACGACATTCACATAGCTCTTGTATGCGTTGTAGATCTCACGGTCAAGAGCACGGATATCAACCTCATTCGCGCTAATCTTAGCATCCAACTCATCAATTACATCGTAGTCATTCTTAACATTTACGAAGTTAGAACTCTGTAGCGTAGCATCAAAGTCGATGGCCATATCATCCTGCTTGCGAGTGATATAGATAGCCATATCGAAAGTCTTATAACGTGCTGTGTTTCTGTTCGTTGTAGTGATAGCCTCCACTGCAATATCCAATGTTGCAGAGATAGCGTAGTGCGACTTATCAATCTTCTGAACCTCCTTAAGCTCGTATGCTACAACAGGTAAATCGCGCTTAGGAACTTCGGTACAAACGAGGTTTTTATAACTAATCAAGACCTCACCCGAGAGCCAATCCACAGCTAACTTCTTGCACGCCTGAGCAATCTCCTCGGCACGCTTTGCAGCCTTCTCACGGATAGCTTCGTGGCGCGCCTCTGGTGAGTTATCCACAAGATTCTCCAAGTCGATATCCTGTGCTATACAGTAGTTCTCAAATTTATCGCGGCTATAGTAAGCTATAGTGTCGTGCATCTCGAATACCACAACATTCTCGTCGTACTCACAAGTGCTGAAGGTCTTAAAAATGGTGTTTACGTCGCTGAAGTAGACCTCAATCTCCGAGAATGGAAGCGTGTCGATAGACTCCATTCGTGCCTGGTGTATAATCTGCAACAACTCTGCCAACTGCTCCTTTGTGAAGTAGACATCTACGCTATAGTTACTCCAATCAGGGTCGCCGATGCAATATGTGCTAAGCTCGTGCTGCTGGTGCACCGATGCGTAATACATCTGGCACGCCTCGTCAAACTCCATACTCTGAGTATAGCCAAAGGTATCGCTATAACGGTTGGTCCTCACGGCATCTGCAACCTCCTCCTTCATCTTCTGATATCCCTCCTCCGAGAGTGTCACAAGGCGGTCAAGGTAGGCAATGCCCACCAAACTCGACTGCGAGAAGCTATAAGAGCCCATATCCTCGAATGGCATACCGTCGTGAAGAATATACGACCAAGCAATCTCGCCAAGATTGAGGTTATCTCTACGAACAACGATATTTTCGCCCAACAAATCCTCCTCGGTAAGACTTCCCGATGCATACTCCATAGCTCTTTCAACAAGCACATCGTCGTAATCATCACTGTTTGTCACAATTCCATTCAAGTAAGTAGTCTGCGAACCACCCATCCACACCTTATAATCCCGAACACCAGTAAACTGCCCCTCGTCGGTCAACGAGCCCGACAGCGAAAAAATTATACCGTCGGCATCTGGAGCAGTTACAGAGTATGCGCCTACGAGTATACCATCTTTGTAGTTCACATCCACCTCAGTGCGGTACGAAGGGTAGCTCACAGTGAAGTTACCATCTGGCAAGCCTCGCTTAAAGTTACCCCTAAAAGTATATGTAGCACCCTCCTTTTCGCCACTCGACTCTTTAAGAGTCATACTACCATCCATAGTAAGCGGACCATCGAGATAACCCTCTGAGTGATTACCCTTTAGGTTGTAGTTACCCTTGACAGCAACAGTAGTGTCGTCGTAGTCAACAACCTCATCAAGTGTAGCCTTCATTGTAAATGGTCCATCCTTTAGCTTCTCACCATTCTCCTGCAAGATGTACTGATAGTTGTAGTCGCCCACGAATCTCATCTCGAAGTCGGCACCAAAGGTCTCTGTTGCCTTGCGCACCTGCTGCGACCATGCAGTGGTCACACTCACAGCAAAGAGTGCAATTAATAAAAGCTTGTGTCTCATAGTATAGTTATTTTAATTTTTGTCTCCACCACCCCAAAGGGGTAAATTGATAATGCAACACCACAAAGATAGTAAAAAAAGTAAAAATAGAAAGAAAAAAGGGTGAAAGAGTGGCGCATTTTGCATGGAGATTTGATTATTTTTAGAGTGTAGAGAGTTTTTGATATACGACTGGGACAGAAAAGAGAGAAGAACTGACAACAAAACTGGGTATCACATAAGATGTTTGCGCCCTCTACAGACTATGCCATTCCATCGCCTCTTTAGCTTCAGCTATCCCTGCTTGTCTAAAAAAACAAATCTTCGCCCAAAACGCCCCACACTTTTTACTTTTCAATTTTCACCTTTCGCATTTTTTTACTATCTTTGTACGAATTATGCGCGCGTATGTGTAAGATTTTAAAATATATTTTCACTATCATACTACTACTCAGTGGGTTGACTACCACTGAGAGAGTTGTTGCGCAGTATTATAGTTGGGGTGTCGATTCGCCACAGCATCGCTGGAAGCAGATGAAGACAGATAATTATCGTGTGGTATATCCCGATACGGCTGCAAATATTGCATCGCGTATGATGTTTTACCTCGACACCATAAAAGATGATATCAGCTACGGATATAGGCATCCTGCGATGTCGATACCATTTGTTGTACACCCCGAGAACTTCAACTCCAACGGTCTTGTGATGTGGATGCCACGACGCGTAGAGTTCCTCTCTACACCGAATACCAGTTCCTACGCTACGCCGTGGGTAAAGCAGCTCATAGCCCACGAGTATCGTCACGCGGTGCAGTACAACAACCTCAACCGTGGTGTCTTCAAGACCTTCAGCTATATCCTTGGTCAGCAGAGCTCAACCATAAGTCTGCTCGTTATGCCTCTATGGGTTTTGGAGGGCGACTCTGTGATGGCGGAGACCGAGATGACAACCTTTGGTCGCGGTCTACAACCCTCATTCACGCTTACATATCGTGCTTACGGCGATGTGGGTGGCGCATACAAGAATATCGACAAGTGGTTCTGTGGCTCCTACAAAGATTATATTCCTGACCACTATCAACTTGGCTACCTTCTCTCGCGCAATGTCTACAACAAGACTGGACACACTATAGGCGACGGGTTGGCGGAGATTACAACGCGCCGCCCATATATGGTATTATCGACCTCATGGACTCTAAATACCCTCTTTGGCACTACCGAGACGGAGCTCTTCCACGAGACCTTCGACTCTCTGAAGGAGCATTGGAGCACACTCCCTACCGAGCAGACAACGACCTATATCCCTATCCCTGAGCCTACGTCGCACACGATATATTCGCATCCACAGGTTACATACGACGGCGATATAATCCTCCTTAAGGAGGATCTCGACCGCCCTACAGCCTTTGTGCGTCTCGACAGCATCGGCGTAGAGCGTCGCATCGCCTACACAGGAGCTATCTCAACACGTCCAGCACTAAGCAAGACGGGAAGACTCTGGTGGACCGAGTATCGTCGTAGCCCACTCTTCGACCACGAGGTGCACTCGACACTATGCTATATGGATCTTGCCGAGGAGAGACCACGCTACTTCGCCGAGCATAGCAATGTTCTCTATCCAACTCCTACCGAAGGTCACGGCATCGCATGGGCAGAGTACTCACCAAGCGGGCTCTATACAATCGTGGTTAATGGTGCTACAGAACTCGACGAGCGCACCCCACTACCATACGGTAGCGAGGTACACGGCATGGCGTGGGATGATACAACACAGGGGCTATACGTCCTTATCACCGACGACAATGGTATGCATATCGCTCGCGTGGTGCAGGGTGGCACAGAGAGGGTTACACAACCTTCATACTCCACCCTTAGCGACCTCCGTGCTTCAGGAGGAAAACTCTACTTCGGCTCTATAGCCTCGGGTCTTGATGAGCTACACTACTACGACCTTAAGGAGGGCAAGGAGTACCGCATATCGCAGTCGCGCTACGGCTCCTTCAGCCCTATGCCATACGACGACAACCACGTTATAGCCACCTCATACGACAGACGCGGCTACCTACCTGTGATGCAGGATATGGAGCATCGAAAGGAGGTTACATACGCCCCACACCCTCCAAAGATACTCCTTCCGGAGGGCAGAGAGTGGAATGTAGTAAACCTCGATACGGTGCGCTTTACCGCCACCGATGCCGAACGTATTGCGGAGCAGACGCCACCTAAGCGCTTTAGCAAGTTCGGTCACATGTTCAACATCCACAGCTGGGCACCAGCATCATACGACCCATACGAGATTACCGAGGAGTCTTCGATAGCATTCAACTTCGGTGGCACGATAATGTCACAAAATATCCTCTCCACAACCGAGGGCTTCCTCACATACGGCTGGAATGCTCAGGAGGGCTCGGTATGGAAGGGTCTTGTGCGCTACTATGGCTTAGGTCTTAACCTCTGGGTACGAGGCACATACGGCGGTCAACAGATGCTCTATAGAGTGAAGATGTGGGACCCTGCAAATCGCGAGGAGATATACCCCGATAGACCAAAGTTGGGTCGCTACTACTCTACCACCGTAGGCGCTACTCTACCACTTCTTTTGAGTCGTGGTTACCACACTCGTCAGCTCGCCCTATCTACCGTGTGGAGTCTCTCGAACGGTATGACAGCGAACGTAGGCAAGCTCTCATTCGAGAATGGCACCTTTGGCAATATCCGCAAGATTGGCTATAGCAAGGGTGTTCAGCAGCTCTCTGTAGCAGCCACCTTCCAAGACTATGTGCGTCAGGCACACCGCGACTTCTTGCCTCCATGGGGCTTTGTGGCGCAGGGTAGCTATACGCTCAACCCTACCAGCGAGGCTATGGGTCACCTTGTTGTGGGCTACGCCAAGCTCTATACACGAGGCTTCTATCCACACCACTCCTTCTCTATTGAGGCAACCTACCAAAACACCTTTGGAGGCTTCCAGTCGAAGGATGTGCTCTCGGAGCTATCGTTTAAGTCTACGCGCCTACTACCACGAGGCTTCTCGTCGTACGAGATTGCTAATAAAAATTATGTGGCTACGGCACTCAACTACCACATGCCTATATGGTATCCCGAGGCAGGTATCCGTGGTACGATATACGTCAAGCGCGTGCGCCTCAACACAGGTCTCGACTTCGCCTCGTTCTACAACCCTACGTTCGACATTATGACAGGCGGTGTACTCAAGCACCGACAGCATATAGGCTCATGCGGCATAGATCTCGGTGTCGACTTTAATGTGTTGGCGATGCCCGAGGCCGCAACAATATCGGCAAAGTTCTCGTTATATAGACGTGTAGTATCGCTCAGTCCGCTCCGTGGCGGTAAGTTCTACTACTCATTCTCTATAGGCTTGCCATTTTAGGAATTAAGTAAATACTAACATAGACAATGGAGACAACAAACAAGAAAGGCTCACAGCAGACAAACAAGACTACCGCTAAAAAGTGGAGCATTAAGAGGATTACTATCCTCTCGCTCTGGACGCTCTTAGTTGTAGGCGTTCTCTCTGTGGCAGCACTCTTCCTCCTTGCGCGCTTCGAGGTGCTCGGTCCTATGCCTACCTTCGATGACTTGGAGAACCCTAAGACCAATCTTGCAACGCAGATATACTCTGCCGATGGCGAGATTATCGGTACATACTTCATCGAGAATAGAACATACCTCTCATACGAGGAGCTCTTCTCGGAGGATCGTAGCAAGTGGCTCGAGATCGACGGTCATAAGCTCCCAGTTATCGTGGCGGCACTTATCGCCACCGAGGATGTGCGCTTCTTCGACCACGCAGGTATCGACTTCACCGCTACGGCACGTGCTGGTATTAAGACCGTGATTCTCCGCCAGTCCGATCAGGGTGGTGGTAGTACCATTACTCAGCAGTTGGCTAAGAACCTCTACAAGACACGTCGTTTTAAGGCTGGTCTACAGGGCAACGCTGGCACTTTGGCTGCCAAGGCTCAGGAGTATGTCATTGCAACACAGCTCGAGTACAACTACACCAAGGAGGAGATCGTGGCTATGTACCTCAATACCGTGGAGTTCTCCAACTCCAACTTTGGTATTAAGTCGGCAGCCAACAACTTCTTCGGCAAGGAGCCTCGCGACCTTACAATCGAGGAGGCTGCCGTTATCGCTGGTCAGGTAAAGGCTCCAGGAACATACGCCCCACTAAAGCAGGGTGAGCCTAACGAGAGGGCTCGTGAGCGTCGTAATACCGTCCTCGACCGTATGGCAGTGGCAGGAGCTATTAGCAAGCATACAGCCGACTCACTCAAGGCACTTCCTATCGACCTTACGCGCTATCGCCGTGTTGCCGATGCCCACAACGAGGGTACTGCAACCTACTTCCGCGAGATGGTACGACGCACGATGATGATGCCTGAGCCTCAGCGCAGTAACTACTACACAGAGTGGGACTACAACCAGGCTATGAAGCAGTATAAGGAGAATCCTCTCTATGGCTGGTGCTACAAGAACCTTAAGGCTAATGGCGAGCCATACGATATCTACCGCGACGGCCTGAAGATCTACACCACCGTAGATGCCCGTATGCAGCGCTATGCCGAGCAGGCTATGAAGGAGCACATGCGCGACCATGTACAGCCTCAAATGGAGAATCAGATTAAGAGTCGCGGTGGCTCACTCTTCCCCAACCTTACCAAAGCAGAGTCGGAGGCTAAGATTGACGCAGCAATGCGCCAAACAGACCGCTGGCGCTCGATGGCTAAGGATGGAGTTAGTGAGGAAAAGATTCTTGCGAGTTTCCAGACCCCACAGAAGATGCGTATCTTCACCTTCCGTGGCGAGCGCGATACGGTAATCACTCCACGCGACTCAGTAAAGCACTACAAAAAGATTATGCGCGCCTCGTTCGTAGCCATAGACCCTACTACGGGCTATGTACGCGCCTACGTTGGAGGTCCAGACTACCGCCACTTTAAGTTCGATGGAGCTACGCAGGGTAAGCGTCAGGTAGGCTCTACAGCTAAACCTTTCATCTACACCTTTGCTATCGACCATCTCGGACTATCTCCTTGTACACCAGTGCCTAACGTACCAGTCTCTATCGAGACCCCAAGTGGTATCTGGTCGCCTAAGGAGGCTGGAAACGTGGAGTACACAGGAACATACCCACTATACTGGGGTTTGGCTAATAGCCGCAACAACTACTCGGCATGGATTATGAAGCAGGCAAAGCGCCCAGAGGCCGTAGCAGACTTTATCCACGATATCGGTATTGAAAGCTACATCGACCCAGTTGTAGCCCTCTGTATCGGTTCGTGGGACAGCAATACCTTTGAGATGGCATCGGCATACTCAACCTTTGCCAACCAGGGTGTGCATATCGACCCTATTTTTGTGACCCGCATTGAGGATAGCCAGGGTAACCTCCTTGCTTCGTTCACACCTAAGACCGAGGATGTACTCTCTAAGCGCGTGGCATACACAATGATTACGATGATGGAGCGCGTAGTTACGATGGGTACTGCTCGACGTATGATCTACGAGTACGGTTTCGATAACGTGGAGATTGCTGCCAAGACGGGTACTACCAACGACAATGTCGATGCTTGGTTTATGTGCGCCGTACCAAACCTCGTTATGGGCGTATGGGTCGGTGGCGAGGAGAATGGCATCCACTTCACCCACAGCGCCGATGGCTCGCGTATAGCGCTACCTATCGCAGGTAAGTTCCTTACAAAGGTCTACAACGACGGCTCGTTGGGTGTCGACCGTGAGGACCGCTTTGTGCGCTCGGACGAGCTTCCAGACTACTCTTGCGGAGGCGAGGAGACCGAGGAGGGTGAGACCGAGGAGGTCACTGATGACACACTCTTCTTCGGTGACGAAGATGATTTCTTTTAGCGATATTTAACATTAACGTTCAACACTATATAACTATATAAGTATGAAGATAGCAATCGTTGGAGCGAGTGGCGCTGTTGGCCAGGAGTTCCTTTCAATACTTGAGAATCACCCAATGCCAATAGAGGAGCTTTTGCTCTTTGGCTCTAAGCGTAGCGCTGGCACTACCTACCGCTTCCGCGGCGAGGATATCGTAGTGCGCGAGCTACAGCATAACGACGACTTCAAGGATGTAGATGTAGCCCTCTGCTCGGCAGGAGGCTCTACCTCGGTGGAGTTCGCCGATACTATCACCAAGCATGGTGCCTTTATGATTGACAACTCATCTGCCTTCCGTATGGAGGAGGATGTACCTTTGGTGGTGCCTGAGGTCAATGGCGAGGATGCCTTCAACGCACCACGCCGCATCATTGCAAATCCTAACTGCACTACTATTCAGATGGTTGTAGCATTGAACGTGATTGAAAAGTTGTCCCACATTGAGCGCGTACACGTTGCCACCTACCAGTCGGCAAGTGGTGCTGGAGCTACGGCAATGCAGGAGTTCTCGGAGCAGCAGCGCTCGGTAGTCGAGGGCAAGGAGCCAAAGGTGGAGAAGTTCGCCTACCAGCTCGCTTGCAACCTTATTCCTCATATCGACGTGTTCCAAGAGAACGATTACACTAAGGAGGAGATGAAGATGTACCACGAGACCCGCAAAATTATGCACTCGGATATACGCGTTTCGGCTACTTGTGTCCGCGTTCCCGTTATGCGTGCCCACTCTGAGGCTATTTGGGTGGAGACCGAGCAGGAACTCCATATCGAGCGTGTACGCGAGGCCTTTGCCGAGGCTGAAGGCATCGTACTACTCGACGAGCCAGCCAAGAAGATCTACCCTATGCCTCTCTTTGCCGAGGGCAAGGATCCAGTATATGTAGGTCGTATCCGCAAGGACTTGGGCTCAGAGCGAGGTCTATCGTTCTGGTGCGTAGCCGACCAAATCCGCAAGGGCGCAGCCTTGAACGCGATCCAGATTTTGGAACTACTTGTGGCTGGCAAATAGCCTACAAAAGGGTTGTGTTATTTGGATAACAATTTTTTTATTCAATTATTGCAATTAACCATATTTTTGTGTATCTTTGCCACAAAATAGACTTAATAAGCGAAAAAAGAGTAAATTATTAAAGTAAAAGTATAACCTAAAACAACTAAATTATTATGGAAATCCCATTTGCAGAAGCGTATCGCATTAAGATGGTTGAGCCTTTGAAGAAGAGCACACGCGCTGAGCGTGAGCAGTGGCTCAAGGAAGCACACTACAACCTATTCGGCCTTAAGTCAGAGCAGGTATATATCGACTGTTTGACAGACTCTGGTACTGGTGCTATGAGCGACCGTCAGTGGGCTGCAATGATGACTGGTGACGAGGCTTACGCTGGTTCAAAGTCTTTCTTCGAGCTTAAGGAGACTATCGGTAAGATTACAGGTTTCGAGTACGTAATCCCTACACACCAGGGTCGTGCTGCTGAGAACGTACTTTTCTCTCACCTTATAAAGGAGGGCGATATCATCCCAGGTAACTCACACTTTGATACTACTAAGGGTCACATCGAGTTCCGTAAGGCTACAGCTTTGGACTGCACTATCGACGCTGCTAAGGATACTCAGCTTGAGATTCCTTTCAAGGGCGAGGTAGACTGCGCTAAGTTGGAGAAGGCTTTGGCAGAGAACGCTGAGAAGATTCCATTCATCATCGTTACTGTAACTAACAACACTGCTGGTGGTCAGCCTGTATCAATGAAGAACTTGCGCGATGTACGTGCTATTGCTGACAAGTATGGCAAGCGTGTTGTATTCGACTCAGCACGTTTCGTAGAGAACGCATACTTCATCAAGACTCGCGAGGAGGGCTACGCAGATAAGACTATCAAGGAGATCTGCAAGGAGATGTTCTCATACGCTGACGGTATGACTATGTCATCTAAGAAGGACGGTCTTGTAAATATGGGTGGTTTCATCGCTACACGTCACGAGGACTGGTACGAGGGTGCTAAGCGTTTCTGCATCCCATTCGAGGGCTTCTTGACATACGGTGGTATGAACGGTCGTGATATGGCAGCTTTGGCTGTAGGTCTCGACGAGAACACTGAGCTTGAGACTATCGAGACTCGTATCAAGCAGGTACAGTACCTTGCTGCTAAGCTTGACGAGTACGGTATCCCTTACCAGCGCCCTGTAGGTGGTCACGCATTGTTCGTAGACGCTGACAAGGTATTGTCTAACATCCCTAAGGAGGAGTTCCCAGCACAGACTCTTGCTATCGAGCTTTACCTCGAGGCTGGTGTACGTGGTTGCGAGATCGGTTACATCCTTGCAGACCGTGATCCTGTAACTCGCGAGAACCGCTTCGGTGGTCTTGACCTCCTTCGTTTGTGCATCGCTCGTCGTTCATACACTAACAACCATATGGATGTTATCGCAGCTGCATTGAAGAACGTTTACGACCGTCGCCACGAGATCACACGCGGTGTGAAGATCGTTTGGGAGACTGAGTTGATGCGTCACTTCACTGTTAAGCTCGAGCGCTTGTAATTTCTTGTGATAGTGTCGCGTTCGCGGCACATCCCTAAAAGTAAACCACCCAGGCTGTACGATTAGTACTATCCCTGGGTGGTTTCTTTTAGTAATGAGTAATGAGTAATTAGTAATAGTTAAAAGGCGTTGCCTTTTTGAGAAAAAGAGACGACAGAGACGAAAGAGACGAAAGAGACCACAGCGAAACAGAGTATCAAAAATTCTCTCTGTTGTCTCTGTTGTCCCTGCTGTCCCTGCCGTCTCTAATTAATCTCCGCGCGAAGCGCACCACAGGACCCTTCAACGTAGTTGTCGCTTGGAACAAGCGAAACCATTACTAATTACTAATTTCTAATTACTAATTAAAACGGCGCTTCCTCCTCTGGGATTGGGATATCGGCGATGTCGGCGCCCTCATCCCTGCCCTCCATAAAGGTGCTGATGCGATAGCTAAAGCCCACCTCC
>JAZQYM010000099.1:0-3359 GCA_045633525.1 Alistipes sp.
GTGTTCAACAAGGTTGAGCCAGCCTCTACGGTCAGCACCTTGTTTCCATCGTTAATATCGATAGTAACATCACCTGATGATGTCAGCTTAGCCTTTGCAAAGAGAAGCAGCGCCACCAACAAAAGTGTCACCACCAGAAAGGCAACTATCGCAACTACAATTGTTAAAATATCCATTTCTTTTCTCTTATTAAAGGTTACAACTTAATACCTGAGAAGATCATAAACGCAATACCCATCAAACCAGTGATGATAAATGCGATACCGGGACCCTTCAAGCCTGCGGGGATGTGCGAGTACTGCAAGCGCTCGCGGATAGCAGCCATCATAACGATAGCCAACCACCAGCCCAAACCAGAACCAACACCGTAAACGATGCTCTGCCACAAGCCGTCAATCTCACCCGATACAACCTTCTGCTGCATAAACAACGAGCCACCCATAATAGCACAGTTAACGGCAATCAAGGGAAGGAAGATACCCAACTGGTTGTAGAGTGAAGGAGAGTACTTCTCAACAATCATCTCAACCAACTGCACGAAAGATGCAATAACGGCGATGAAGACGATAAATGTCAAGAAGCTCAAGTCAACACCCTCGACCAAAGCGTTAGGAGCCAACACGTACTCGTTCAAGAGGTAGTTCAAGGGCACTGTCATAGCCATCACGAATGTAACGGCAGCACCCAAACCCAAAGCAGTCTTTACGCTCTTCGACACGGCAATGTAAGAACACATACCGAAGAAGAAGGCGAATACCATATTGTCGATAAAAATCGAACGTATAAAAAGATTCAATGTTTCCATATTCTACCTCCTATTTTTCCTGCAAATCCTTGTTAAACGAACGGTGAACCCAGATGATAGCACCTACTATAATAAGAGCCATAGGCGGGAAGAGCATAATACCTACGTTTGAGTAGAAACCGCCGTTAGCGATGTACCAGCTATCAGGAATAACCTGAATACCGAACAAGCTACCAGAGCCGAACAACTCACGGAAGAATGCTACGATCAAAAGGATAGCAGCATAACCCAAACCGTTGCCGATACCATCGAGGAATGAATCCCAAGGCTTGTTACCCAAAGCATAGGCCTCCACGCGACCCATAATAATACAGTTGGTGATAATCAGACCTACATATACAGACAACTGCTTCGACACGTCGTAAACAAATGCCTTAAGAATCTGGTCAACCAAAATTACCAAAGCAGCGATAACTACCAACTGAACGATGATACGAATACGTGAGGGAATACCATTACGCAAAAGCGACATCACCAAGTTAGCGAACGCTGTTACAACAATAACCGAGATACCCATCACGAATGCGGGCTCCATCTTTACGGTTACCGCCAAAGCCGAACAAATACCCAAAATCTGTACGATTACAGGGTTGTTAGCACTCAGCGGGCCTGTTAAATTTTTCAAATTACTCATAGTTCCGCTTGTTTTTATTTGTTAGACTTATTAGCGTTAATAAAGGGAAGGTAACCCTCAAGACCAGTCTTAATCATAGCGTTAACACCGTCGCAAGTCTTAGTACCACCAGAGATAGCATCTACCTCGTGGTTGTTTGTAGCACCACCCTTGCGCATAGATACTGATACGAAGTCAGCACCCTCGAAGATAGTCTTACCCTTGAATGAATTCTGAACATTAGCAGTAGTAATCTCTGCACCCAAACCGGGAGTCTCACCCGAGTGGTCCATAACGATACCCTTTACAGTGTTCATATCGGGCTCAAGCGCGATGTAGCCCCAAACGGGACCCCACAAACCTGCGCCATATACGGGAATTACCACACAGCCGTTCGCAGCCTTGAAGATGGGGAACTCACCAGCCTCGAAAGAAGCTGTCAAATCGCCCAAAGCGTTGAAGATATCTGCGTCGTTCTTACCCTCAATCTTATTACCGTTCTTGTCGAGCATAGCAGCCTCAGCGACAACATCAGCATAGGCAGAAGTCGCGGGATCCTCACCCAACGCCTTCACAATCTGCTGCTTCTTCTCATTGAGGATATTCTCACTCTGACGGCCCTGCAACGAGAGCGATGTCACTGCCAACAGAACGGCTACTACTACCACCATCACTACTGAGTAGATGATGATATATGCGTTGCTATTTACATTAAATTTTGCCATATCTCTCTCGTTATTTTACAGTTTTAACACGATTCTTACGGCGATTGATGTTTGCCTCCACAACGAAGTAATCAACAGTGGGAGCCAAAGCATTCATAAACAGGATAGCGAGCATCATACCCTCGGGGTATGCGGGGTTCACAACGCGAACCACCACTGCCAACGCACCAGTCATAAAGCCTACGATATACTTACCTGTATTTGTCTGTGCAGAGGTAACGGGGTCAGTAGCCATAAATACAGCACCGAAAGCGAAACCACCAACAACCAAGTGGTAGTATGCGGGATAATCAGTTACGCCCAAGATCTGGAAGAGGTAACCCAATACCAAACCACCTGCAAATACGCTAAGCATAGTGCGCCAAGAGGCAACACCTGTGTAAAGCAAGATTGCAGCACCAATCAAAATGCACAAAGTAGATGTCTCACCGAATGAGCCGGGGATGAAACCGAGGAATGCATCCATAACGCTCCACTGCATATCGCCCTTTGTAGCCAACTGCTCCAAAGCGGTAGCACCTGTTGTTGCGTCAGCAGCACCCATCATCTTCCAGTCAGAGAACCATACCTTCTCACCAGACATCTGGGGAGTGAAGGCGAAGAATACGAATGCACGTGCGACAAGCGCGGGGTTAAAGATATTCATACCTGTACCACCAAATACCTCCTTACCGAATACTACGGCGAAGGCAACACCCAAAGCAACCATCCACAGAGGAGTGCTCACGGGCATAATCATCGGGATAAGAAGACCTGTTACCAAGTAACCCTCGGCAACCTCCTCCTTACGAATCTGTGCATATACAATCTCGATACCCAAACCTACGATGTACGAAACGGCAACCATAGGAAGCACGCGTACAAAACCGTAAGCCAAAGCGGCGAAGCCCTCCAGGCCTACCTGAATACCTGTGTTGAAACAGCCAAACAAGAAAGCGGGAACGAGAGCCAAAATCACCATTGTCATAGTACGCTTCAAGTCGTTACAGTCACGAACGTGCGCACCCTTCTTTGTTGTGGTGTTGGGAACGAAAAGGAATGTTTCGAAAGCATCAAAGAACGATGCAAGGAAACTAAGCTTACCACCCTCTACGAAAGTGGGCTTTACATTATCAACGATTTTTCTCAATGCCTTCATAACTAACACTCCTTAATCATTAAGTTAATACCGTCACGAACCAACTGCTGGATCTCTGTCTTCGAGGGATCAACAAAC